>NZ_DBHIVL010000030.1:0-26885 GCF_057271695.1 Centipeda sp. (in: firmicutes) | reverse complement strand
GGACTTCTTAAACGCGCTGCGCTTGAACGAAAGAAGTCCGCAGGGGGCAGAACGCGCACTCGTTTCCGCTTGCTTCACTAAGGTTCGCTTTGGGGCATTAAACCACGTCAATGTAGCAAATCTACAGCATTTGCCAAGGTTTGAATTCGTCTTACTCGTAATACTTCAACAGGCTCTGCGTGCCGTCCGCTCCGCCGCCGCGCTGCTCGATGGCGCGTGCCTCGCGGAGCACCTGCTCCAGAACGGGGAGCGTTGCACCGTATTCCTTTCCCGTCTCGGCACCGATTGCCATATCCTTGACGAAGTGCTTGATCATAAAGCCGGGGGCAAAGTTGCCGTCGAGTGCCATGCGTACCATATTGCTCATCTGGAAGCTCGCCGCCGCGCCGCCCGAGATGGAGGCATAGACCTTCTCGAGGTCAAGCCCTGCTGCGCGTGCATATGCGAACGCCTCGCACGCACCCGCAAGTGCGCCCGCAATAGCAATCTGATTTGCCGCCTTGGTCTTTTGTCCTGCGCCTGCGCCGCCCTCGTAGACAATGTTTTTGCCCATCGCGGCAAAAACGGGATACATTGCCTTGAATGCGTCTTCATCTCCTCCAACAAGAATATTCAGCGTGGCATTCCGTGCGCCCATGTCGCCGCCCGTAACGGGCGCATCCAGCGCGTGGATGCCGCGCTTTTTTGCTTCCGCATAGATGCGCTCGGCAAGGGCAGGGGAGGAGGTCGTCATATCGGCGGTGTATGCGCCCTCCGAGAGATTTGCAAGGATGCCGTCTGCGCCGAGGTAGACCTCCTCCACATCCTTTGGGTAGCCGACAATGGTGATGACGGCGTCCTGTCCGCGTGCGCATCCGCCGGGGCTTTCACAGTACTTCGCGCCGCGTGCAACGAGCGCATCCGCCTTGGATTTCGTGCGGTTGTAAACGCTGAGCTCATAGCCCGCATCCATCAGATGTCCTGCCATCGCCGCGCCCATGATGCCAAGTCCGATAAAGCCGATTTTTTTCATGACAAATCCTCCATATTGAATGAATAGATTTCTTGCAGTTGTTTGTCGAGTTTAGGGATGTCCTTTGTGATCGTTTCCCATAGCAGTTCCTTATCCGCCGATTCATATTCGTGTGCAAAGAGATTTCTCATGCCCCTCATTTCAGCCCAAGGAACTTCTGTATGGGTGCTTTTGAACTCCTCGGACATCCGTTTGGAAAGCTCACCAATCTGAAAGAGTGCCATAGAACAGGCATTGTAAAAAACATGATCGTGTTTGAAGTACTCCTTCGAAAAATCAAAACGATCTACAGTCTCGATGATTTCCTCACAATGCCGCAGGATATGCTCAAGAATACGACGATCTCTATCGTTCATAGAGCAAAACCTCGTCTTTCTTTAGATTTTCCTTGAACGCCTCCGACTCGGGAAGCCTGCTCAGCAAATCGAGTTCTGTTCCCAGTGCATCAGAGAGCTCTGAATAGATGCCGCCAAGCATAAAGAAACTTTTAATATCCCCTTCGATGCGAAGGTCGACATCACTTTTTTCTGTGGCATTGCCACGCGCATATGAACCGAAGAGATAGGCTTTTCGGATGGGGTACTTTTTACATATGGGAGCAATGCACTCCCGTATCCTTGGAATGGACAGCATAGCAATACCTCCTCTGAAAGCTCCGCGTTCCTATGTATGTTTAGGATAAATCAAAACATGGAAAATGTAAATGAAAATGCAGGACTTTTTTGATGGATTCCGAATTTTATAAGTATAAGCGTGGTACGTAAATCCGAAGGGAGGCTATTTTATGCGGCTTGAATTTTTGGGCGCAGCGCACGTTGTCACGGGCTCATGCTATCTGCTCCATGTGGGCGATCACAGGTATCTCGTAGACTGCGGTATGTATCAGGGAACACGCCGCCTGCGTGAGATGAACTATGAGGATTTCACGTTTAATCCTGCCGAGATTGAGGCGGTCTTTCTGACGCATGCACACATCGACCACTGCGGACGTATTCCGCGTCTTGTGCGTGAGGGTTTTCGTGGGAAAATCTATGCAACGCGCTCGACCTGCGATCTCGTTCGCATTATGCTGCCCGACTCGGCGCACATACAGGAGAGTGACGCAGAGCTCTTCAACCGTAAGAATGCGCGCCGCAGCGAGGCACCCATCACGCCACTCTATACGCAGGCAGATGCGTTTGCTGCACTCGAGCTGTTCGAGCCTGTCGCCTATCAGTCTACGGTGCAGGTGGACAATCTGCAGCTGACCTTCCGCGATGCGGGGCATATTCTTGGCTCGGCAATTCTCGAGATTGTCGTGGAGGAGAACGGGCAGACGTCGAAGCTCGTCTTCTCGGGCGACCTCGGACAGCCAAATCAGCCCATTCTGCGTGACCCTGATGTGATCGAGGGCGCGGATTTTGTGCTCGTCGAATCGACGTATGGTGATCGTATCCACCGTGACTATGATAAAGAGACGGCACTGCTTGAGGTGATTCGTGACACGATGGATCGCGGCGGCAATGTCATCATCCCTTCGTTTGCTGTCGGGCGGACGCAGACGCTTCTCTATTATTTCTACAATCTCTGGAAGGCGGGGCGGCTCGACGGGGACATCCCGATCATCATCGACAGTCCGCTTGCGATTCAAGCGACGCGCGTGTTCCTCAAGAACTATGAGGACTTCGACGAGGAGACGATTGCGTTCTTTGGTGAGCAGGGGACGATTCCCGCATTCCCGCAGGTGCGCATCGCGGAGACCGCAGCCGAGTCGCGTGCGCTGAACTCGGCCGAGGGCTCGGCGATTATCCTCTCCGCCTCGGGCATGGCGGATGCGGGGCGCGTGCTGCACCATCTCAAGCACAATCTCTGGCGTCCCGAGTCCACGATTCTCTTCGTTGGCTATCAGGCGGAGGGGAGTCTTGGGCGGCGTCTCGTCGACGGGATCAAGCGCGTGCGCGTACTCGGTGAGGAGATCGCGGTCAAGGCGCAGATCCAAGTGCTCGAAGGATTCTCGGCGCACGCAGATGCGGAGCAGATTGTCGACTGGATGCGGTCGATCAAAGATCCCCGCCCTGCGAAGGTGTTCCTCGTTCACGGTGAGGGACAGGCGCAGGAGGCACTCAAGGAGCGGATTCAGGATGAACTTGGACTTGAGACGTACGCGCCCTTCCTCGGCGACATCGTGACAATCCGGGGACGGAGTGCGAATCTCATCCACTCGAATATCCCGTCCGTTTCGGTCGAGGCGGAGATGGAGGATGTCATGCGTGACTTTGATGCGGAGTATCGTCAGCTGCGCAAGGCGATCATCCGCACGGTCATCCGTCAGCCGAAACTCATGGAGCCAATCATCCGCACGATGCAGAAGGCGCGTAATTACTTCAAAAAGCTTGCGGCACCATTTAACATTTAACGTTTTTTCTTTTTGTAAAATGAAGAATGATTATCTAAAAATTGGATAATGCAGAACTGTGTTTCGTGCACTTGCATAGTACTGTGAAATACGTTAAAATAGGGAAGCCTAAAATGGCTTTCCTATTTAATATACGTCAATTGAAAAAATCTGTACGTTCTTGTATGGATTCGAATAGGTGGTGTTAGTTTGGAATCCCTATTTCGCGTAGGGGTGGATGTCGGTTCGACGACGATCAAGCTGGTCGTGCTTGGTGAGGAGCATGAGATCCTCTATAAGAATTACGCGCGACATTTCTCCGAGATCGGCAAGGCACTGCAGGACAATCTCGCACAGCTGAGAGATGTGGTGGGCGAGGCGAAATTTTCGTTTGCACTCACGGGCTCGGCGGGCATGGGCATTGCCCAGCGTATTGGACTGCCCTTTGTGCAGGAGGTTGTCGCCTGTGCCTCTGCTGTGCGTCGGCTTATTCCGGAGACGACGACGGCGGTTGAGCTCGGCGGCGAGGACGCCAAGATCACGTATTTCGGTGATGCGCCTGAGCAGCGCATGAACGGCGTGTGTGCAGGCGGTACCGGCTCGTTCATCGACCACATGGCATCCCTCCTCTCGACCGACCCGATCGGTCTGAATGCACTTGCGGAGCAGGGCAAGCGCGTCTATGCGATCGCTTCGCGCTGCGGTGTTTTTGCAAAGACTGATATCCAGGCACTCATGAACGATGGTGCGGCAAAGGCGGACATTGCTCTGTCGGTCTTTCAGGCGGTCGTCAATCAGACCATCGGCAATCTCGCGCAGGGGCGTCCGATTGACGGCACAGTCGCATTTCTCGGCGGACCTCTGCACTTTCTCCCGGAACTGAAAAAACGCTTTATCGAAACACTGAAGCTCGACGATGAGCACGTCGTCGATGTGGATTACGGCAATTATTTTGTCGCGGTCGGCGCGGCACTCTCCGATGATGCCGGAGTGACGGATATGCGGGAGATGGAGGCGTGCATCGCGCGTGCGGAGGCGGCTGCTGCAGCGGAGACCCGCACGGCGGATTTCACGCTGTTCAAGGGGGCGGCGGACTATGCCGCATTCCGTGCACGGCATGACCGTGACCGTGTGAAGCGCGGCACGCTCGCGGACTATCACGGTGCGGTCTATATCGGCATCGACGCGGGGTCGACGACGACGAAGCTCGTTGCCATCGGCAGGGATAAAGAACTGTTACATACCTTCTATGGGAGTAACCACGGTTCACCGCTGCAGTCCGTCATCGACGCTCTGCGGGAGTTCTATGCCGTTATGCCCGCAGATGCCTATATCGCGGGGGCAATGACGACGGGCTACGGCGAGGCGATTGTCAAGGCGGCACTGCACGCGGACGGCGGCGAGGTGGAGACCTTTGCCCATCTGCGTGCGGCGCAGGAGTTCTGTCCCGAGGTCAGCTTTGTGCTGGACATCGGCGGGCAGGATATGAAGTGCTTCTTTGTGCAGGATGGCAGCGTCGGCAACATTACCCTCAACGAAGCCTGCTCGGCGGGCTGCGGCTCGTTCATCCAGAACTTTGCCGAGGGTCTGCACATGACCGCTGCGGAGTTTGCGGAGAAAGCGGTGGACGCAAAGGCACCCGTCGACCTCGGCACGCGCTGCACGGTCTTTATGAACTCGAAGGTCAAGCAGGCGCAGAAGGAGGGGGCGGAGGTCGCCGATATCTCGGCAGGCATCGCACTCTCGGTCGTCAAGAATGCACTGTTCAAGGTCATGCAGATCAAGGATGTATCGGCACTTGGCGAGCACATCGTCGTGCAGGGGGGGACGTTCTACAACGACGCTGTCCTGCGTGCGCTCGAGAACATCCTCGGAAAGGATGTCATCCGTCCCGATATCGCAGGGCTGATGGGCGCGTATGGCGCGGCAATCCTTGCCCTTGAGGCAGGGACGGAACGGTCGACCCTGCTCGGCGCGGATGAACTCGGGACGTTTGAGACGAAGACCAGTTCCTACCGCTGCGGGAAGTGTGGGAATAAATGCCTTATCACGATGCAGCAGTTTCCGGACGGTGAGCGTTACTTTACGGGCAATCGCTGCGAACGCGGCATCGGCGGCGAGAAGCGCACGGACGATACGCCGAACATCTACAAGTTCAAATATCGCCGCGTGTTCAAGCACTACAAATCGCCCGCAGAGCCGCGTCGCGGGCGCATCGGCATCCCGCGCACACTGAATATGTACGAGGACTATCCGTTCTGGTTCACGTTCTTTGACACGCTCGGCTACGGAGTTGTCATTTCGGGCAAATCCTCGCCGCAGCTCTTCTACAAGGGCATGGCGACGATCCCCTCGGACTCGCTCTGCTATCCCGCCAAGCTCGCGCACGGGCATATTGTCGACCTTGTGGAAAAGGGCGTCGATACGATTTTCTATCCCTGCGAGCCGCACAATATGGATGACAAGCCGGGCTCGTCAGCGAATAATTTCAACTGTCCGATCGTTGCATCCTACGCGGAGAACATCCGCATCAACATGGACATCCTGCGTGAGAAGAACATTCGGTTCATTCAGCCGTTTCTGCCCATCCATGACCGCACGCGTATGATTGAGCGTCTTGTGGAGGAGTTTGGAAAAGTCGAGGGCATCGGGAAAAAGGAGATCACCGCAGCCGTCGATGCGGGCTATGCCGAGATCGAACAGTACCGTCAGGATGTGCGCGACTACGGCCAGCAGATTCTTGACCGCATTGCGGAGACGGGGGAACACGCGATTCTCCTTGCAGGGCGTCCCTACCACGTCGACCCCGAGATCAATCACGGCATCCCCGAGATGATCCAATCGTATAAACTGCCGATCCTCTCCGAGGATGCGGTCTATCATATCCCCGTGCACGAGCGGCGGCTTCAGGTCGTCAACCAGTGGAGCTACCACGCGCGGCTCTATCATGCGGCGCAGTTTGTTGCGGAGCATCCGAATGTGACGCTCATCCAGCTCAGCTCTTTCGGCTGCGGTCTGGATGCGCTCACGACGGCGGAGGTGCGCGAGATCCTCGAGTCGCACGAGCGCATCTACACGATGATAAAACTCGACGAGGTGTCGAACCTCGGTGCGGCGCGCATTCGTCTGCGCTCACTGATTGCCGCACTTGCCCGCAGGGAGAATCCCGCCTATCACGAGGTGTCCGTTATCGAGCGTCCGCGCTTTACAGAGGACTGCAAGAAGACACATACGATCCTCGCGCCGCAGATGGCATCGATCCACTTCGAGCTGTTTCGCACGACGATGCGCAAACACGGCTACAACGTCGTCATTCCGCCGATGCCGGACAAGGCATCCATCGACCTCGGGCTGCGCTACGTGCACAACGATATGTGCTACCCTGCGATTGTCGTCATTGGGCAGCTGCTTGCGGCACTCAAGGCGGGGCTGTGCGATCCCGATCACACGAGTATCGCACTTTTTCAGACCTGTGGAGCGTGCCGTGCGACGAACTATCTTGGAGTCCTGCGCAAGGCACTGCGCGACGCGGGCTTCCCGAACGTCGCCGTCTTTGCCGTGCGCGGTCTGCCCGAGGAGACGGACAGCTTTGCCTTCACACGCGAGATGATGGTGGATGCCATCAAAGCTGCGATCTACGGTGATCTCCTAATGAACGTACGCAACCGAATGATGCCGTACGAGCTTCAGAAGGGGGCGACACAGGCAGCGTTCGATAAGTGGATGGCGCGTGCGAAGGAGGAGATCGAGCATGGCAGTGTCTTCAAGTTCCGCCGCATGGTGAAGGACATCGTGCGCGACTTTGACCACATCCCCATCGACGAACAGCTGTGGAAGCCGAAGGTCGGCATCGTCGGCGAAATTCTCGTGAAGTACCATCCGGTTGCGAACAATGATATCGAGAAGGTGCTGATGGGGGAGGGGGCAGAGGTCGTCATGCCCGACTTCGTCGATTTCTTCCTATACTCGGCGTATGACCCCATTGCACAGCACAAGCTGCTCGCCGGCTCGTACAAGGATCGACTCTTCGGGCGTATGTTCATCAAGGTCATTGAGTTCTTCCGTGCGCCCATGCGCAAGGCTCTGAAGGAGAGCCGTCACTTCCGTCCGCCGCAGTCCATCGACCGTACGGCGGAGCTCGCTGCGCGTCACGTCAGCCTCGGCAATATGGCGGGGGAGGGGTGGTTTCTCACGGGCGAGATGGTGAAGCTCATTGAGGAGGGCGTGCCGAACGTCGTCTGCCTTCAGCCGTTCGGCTGTCTGCCGAACCACATCACGGGCAAGGGCGTCATGCACGATCTGCGCAAGGCATACCACGGGGCGAACATCACGGCAATCGACTGCGACGCGGGATCGAGCGAGGTCAACCAGCTCAACCGTTTGAAGCTCATGCTTGCCGTAGCGAAGGAGCGGCGGCCGGCACAGGCGGATTCTGTGGTGCAGACAAACGAAACTGCAAAAATGAGATAATGCATTTTGGAAAGAGAGCTATGTTTTTAAGCATGGCTCTTTTTTATTACAAAAACACGTTCCGCGAACAAAAATTTCACAAAAACTTGTTCCAAACTATTGACCGAACATCTTTTCTGTGCTATTCTATATCCGAACAGAAGTTTTGAGAATGTATATACGGATATGAACAAACGGAGGGATCGCGATGAAACGTGTCGGTCTTTTTCTCAGTGTATTTGCTCTTATATGGATGGGCGTATCTGCGCTCCATTTGACGAATCCCTATCTGCGCTCCGCGGATTTTATCGAGGTGTCTGTCATGCGCGGCGAGAACGTCTGGACGATTGCCCGCAAGTACACAACAAAGGAGACAATGGCAGAGCAGCTCGAGGAGGCGATCATCGAGGTGAACGGCCTCACACCGGACGGTGCTGTCACGGCAGGGCGGCGGCTGCGCGTTCCCATCCTTGAGCCCGCCGAGCAGCTGCAGGCGATGGCAGAACACAAATCCCTTGACACAGCCGTCCGTGCGCCTTATAATGACGTTACCGATTAGGGTGGAAACTTATAGCCTTGTCCCTAGGGGATGGATTTCCTATCCCAAGGGGCAGGGCTTTTTTGTATGATTGAGAGGAGAGCGTTTATGATAAAGCTGACACTGCCGGATGGATCCATTCGTGAGACTGAGGCGGGAACAACGCTGCTGGATGTCGTGAAGAGCATGAGCAATTCGCTTGCAAAGAAGGCACTCGCTGCGGAGCTGGACGGCAAGGTCGTCGATCTGACAACGCCCGTGACACAGGATGCCGTCTTTCAGGTGCTGACCTTTGACGATGCGGGCGGTCGTCATGCGCTGCGGCACACAGCATCGCATATCCTGGCACAGGCGGTGAAGCGCCTCTATGCGGACAGCAATGTGCAGCTCGCCATTGGTCCTGCGATCGAGAATGGGTTCTACTACGATTTTGACATTGACCGTCAGCTGACGGATGCCGATCTGCGTGACATCGAAAAGGAAATGAAGAAGATTGTCAAGGAGAATCTGAAACCCGAGCGGCGCGAGATTCCTCGTGCGGAGGCAATCGAATATTTCCGTGCGAAGGGCGAGAACTACAAGGTCGAGCTGATCGAGGATCTGCCCGAGGACGAGATCATCTCCACCTATACACAGGGCGAGTTCACGGATCTCTGCGCGGGTCCGCACGTCATGAGTACGGGCAAGGTCAAGGCATTCAAACTGCAGAGTGTTGCGGGTGCATACTGGCGCGGCAGCGAGAAGAACAAGATGCTGCAGCGTATCTACGGCACGGCGTTCGAGAAGCAGGAGGATCTGGATGCCTACCTCCATATGCTTGAGGAGGCGGCAAAGCGCGACCATCGCAAGCTCGGCAGGGAGCTTGACCTCTTCAGCATCCATGAGGAGGGGCCGGGATTCCCGTTCTTCCATCCGAACGGAATGCTTCTGCGCAACGCGCTGCTGGACTACTGGCGCGAGGTGCATCGCCGTTACGGCTATCAGGAGATCAGTACCCCTGTGATCCTCAGCCGCAAGCTGTGGGAGACCTCGGGGCATTGGTTTCACTACCGTGAGAATATGTATACCACCGAGATCGACGAGGAAGACTATGCGATCAAGCCGATGAACTGCCCAGGCTGTATGCTCGTCTACCGCTCGCAGCTGCACAGCTACCGCGATCTGCCGCTGCGCCTCGCGGAACTCGGCCTTGTGCATCGTCATGAGCTCTCGGGTGCGCTGCACGGCCTTTTCCGCGTCCGCAACTTCACGCAGGACGACGCGCATCTCTTTGTGACCCCGGACCAGATTGAGGGCGAGATCCAGCACACCATTGACCTCTTTGACGAGGTATACCGCACGTTCGGCCTCTCGTACAAGGCGGAACTCTCCACGCGTCCAGAGGACTCGATGGGCTCGGATGAGATGTGGGAGCTTGCGACGGAGGGGCTGCGTAAGGCTCTTGAGAATCGCGGGCTGGATTTTGTGGTGAACGAGGGCGACGGCGCGTTCTACGGGCCGAAGATCGACTTCCACCTGCGCGACTCCATTGGGCGCACATGGCAGTGCGGGACGATCCAGCTGGACATGAGCCTGCCCGAGAAGTTTGACCTCACCTATGTCGGCGAGGATGGGGAGAAGCATCGCCCCGTTATGCTGCACCGCGTGGTCTACGGCTCAATCGAGCGGTTCATCGGCATTCTGATCGAGAACTATGCGGGGGCATTCCCCGTGTGGATGGCTCCCGTCCAAGTGCGTATCCTGCCGATTACGGAGCGTCATGCAGCGTACGCAGAGCAGCTGCGGAAGAAGATGTTCGATCTCGGCATCCGCGCCCTTGTAGACGACCGCAACGAAAAGACGGGCTACAAGATCCGCGAGAGTCAGGTCAAGAAAACCCCGTACACGCTCGTTGTCGGCGACCAGGAGCAGGAGAACAATACTGTTGCGCTGCGTAAGTACGGTGAGAAGGACAGCACTGTCATGAGCGTTGACGACTTTATCGCGCTCGCGCAGGAAAAAATTGCAGCACGCGCACAGGAGTATTGACAAGATACCCTCATCTGTGGTAGTATGGCATCTGTTACAAGCAGAAGCCACCGCTTCTCACCTGCGGGCACATAGCGCGTCGGGTCGAATGAAAGATGACAGAGATTTTTCAAGGGTGGCTTTCTGCCGCCCTTTTCTATTGCAGGATGGCGTCAAGACGTGCATCCGAACCAGGAGGTGTTCTTGCCATAAGCAGGGAATCTTTGCGAATCAATGAGGAAATCCACATCCGTGAGGTGCGTGTCACCAGTGCGGAGGGAGAACAGCTTGGCATCATGCTGACGCGTGACGCCCTTCGCATGGCGGAGGAGCAGCATCTCGACCTGGTCGAGGTTGCGCCGAAGGCAAAGCCGCCCGTCTGCCGCATCATGGACTTTGGAAAGTTCCGCTATGAGCAGCAGAAACGCGAGAAAGAAGCGAAGAAGAAGCAAAAGACCATCAGCATCAAGGAGGTCAAGCTGCGTCCGAACATTGACGAGCACGACTTCAATGTGAAGCTGAAGAATGCGCTTCGCTTTGTCGAAGAGGGCAACAAGGTCAAGGTGACGATCATGTTCCGCGGCAGAGAGCTCTCTCATCCGGAACTCGGACGTGCGGTTCTCGACCGTGTTGCCGAGCGGATGACAGATCTCGTGACCATCGAGCGCGGTGCAAAACTGGAGGGGAAGAACATGACCATGATCCTTTCCCCGAAGGTACAGAAGCCGACGAAGACAGTCAACCCCGCGAAGGAAGATAAAGGAGGAAATGGCGATGCCGAAGATTAAAACGCGCCGCGCAGCTGCAAAGCGTTTCAGCGTAACAGGGAGCGGAGAGTTCCGCCGTAACAAGGCGTACAAGAGACATATTCTGGAGAAGAAGACGCCGAAGCGTAAGCGCAACCTGCGCAAGGCTGCACTTGCCGATTCGTCGGACTACAAGCGCATCCGCAAGATGCTCCCCTACGCATAATTGGGGCGATGAACAAACTCCCCATGAGGGTAGGAACTAGGAGGAAATGCAATGCCAAGAGTTAAAAGCGGTGTCACAGCACATCGTCGTCATAAGAAGATCCTGAAGCTCGCGAAGGGCTATCGCGGCTCGCGCAGCAAGCAGTTCAAGAAGGCAAACGAGACCGTCATGAAGGCACTCTACTACGCACGTCGTGACCGTCGTGCGAAGAAGGGGACGTTCCGTCGTCTCTGGATTGCCCGCATCAACGCCGCTGCCCGCGCCAATGGCATTTCGTACAGCCGTCTCGTTGCGGGTCTGACGAAAGCCGGTGTCGAGGTCAACCGCAAGATGCTCGCTGATCTCGCTGTCGCTGATGCAGCGGCATTCACGCAGATCGTCAACGTGGCGAAGGAGAACCAGTAAAAGAGATCGAGCCTGATGAGTCCATCGATTCATCAGGCTTATTTTTTGCTATGAAAAACATACAAAGCATTACAAGCACGGCGAACCCCCTCATTCGGCTCACGCATGCCATCGTACACACACAGCGCCGCGCGGCAAAGGAAGGGCTGTTCACCGTCGAGGGGCTGCGTCTCGCCGAGATGGCGGCGGCATCCGACTGGACGATCCGCCATGCACTCGTGACGGAGCGTGCGATGATGGGAGAGCGGGCGAAACGTCTGGTGGATGCCCTCTGCGCACGCGACGTTCCCGTTGCTCTTGTTGCAGAGGCTCTGTTTTCGACGCTCTCTGAGACGGACAGCCCGCAGGGAATTTTACTCGTGATGGAGAGAAAGACCTGCAACTCCTTGGAGGAGATGCACGCAAATACAAGCGGGGGAGAGCCGCCGCTCTATATCGTTCTCGACCGCGTGCAGGATCCCGGCAATATCGGGACAATTCTGCGAACGGCGGACGCGATCGGTGCCACGGGCGTGATTCTCCTGCACGGCTCTGCGGACATCTACAGCGGGAAGGTCGTACGCGCGACCATGGGCGCACTCTTTCATGTTCCCTTTGCCGTTCATGTTGCGGCAGAGGAGTTGACGCACTTTGCACAGGAGAAGGGCATGGATCTTCTTGCGACGGCGTGCGATGCTGAGGCTCGGACGCATTTTGAGGCGAATCTGCGGCGACCTGCGGTGATCGTATTTGGCAACGAGGCAAACGGCGTGTCGGAGGAGATTTTGCGCGTGTCAGAGCACATCTACATCCCCATGCGCGGGCACGCCGAGTCTCTGAACGTCTCTGCGGCGGCGACTGCGGTCATGTATGAGGCACTGCGCCAGCGTATCTGTCCATAGACAGTACAAGGGGCTTGATTCAACGGAATCAAGCCCCTTGTACTGTGTGTTATTCCGGCAGCAGGGAGAGAAGCTGCTCCTTGGAGACCAGGCCGATGGACTCGTCGACCACCTCACCGTTCTCGAAGAATACGAGAATGGGCAGGCTCATCACACCGTATTTTTCGGCAATGTCCTGTGCGTCATCCACGTTGATCTTGCAGATCTTGATGTCCGAACGCTCTGCGGCAATCTCCTCCAGAATGGGGGTAAGCATACGGCAGGGCGTACACCACGTCGCCCAGAAATCAACAATGACGATCCGATCTGCATGCAGCACCTCGGCATCAAATGTTTCACTTGTTAGTTCAATAACAGCCATGTTCCGAATCTCCTTCACCAAATATAACACGGTTTTTTTATTTATCATAAACAATATACATTGTTTTTTCAAGTGATATTAGGAAAAATTTCCTAAATTTATTTTTTCATTGCTCCAATCGTCTGTGAATGGGGGATTGTTCGGTTGCGTACAGAGAAGAAAAGGTATATAATATCTGAAGGAAGGGAGTCTCTGTCTCGGATGAGGTAGAAATGCGAGAGAAGCGAGGAAAGGGAATATGAGCGGGAAGAAGAGAATTACGCTGAGCCCTGTGCTCAAGCGACATAAGTTCATCTTTGATCTGATGAAAAACACGACCTCCGACTACGTTTTTATTATGGATTCGGTTGCCGATGTCTTTCTTGCGGCACCGGGATTCGTACGGGCGTACGATCTCCCCGCAGAAACGATGGAGAATATTGTAGATGTTCTGAGTCCACTTGTCTGGACGCAGGATCGCAGATCTCTTGCGAAACTATTTTCCTCACTCGGTAATTTGACGGACGGAAGGGATCGTCAGCTCGATTTCCGTATGCGGGATGGGAAGGGAGACTATTCATGGCTGCGGATCAAGGGAAGGATCGGCACTTCCGAGGATGGTGTGCCGGATCTCTTTGTCGGGACGATCAGCCAGCTCGCACGCCGCAACTCTGCAGACTCCGTCACAGGGCTTCTCAATCGTTACCAGTTCATCGAGGATCTGGGTGCGGCTCTGAATGAGGCGCGCGAGACGGGCGGCGGCGGTGGTCTCCTCGTCATGGGCATCGACAACTTCCGCACGGTCAACGAGGCGTTCAATCATGAGATCGGTGACATCATTCTGCGTCAGATCTCCGAGCGCATTCTCCAGAACATCCCGCGCAAGCTCTCGCTGTATCGTCTGGATGGGGACGAGTTCGGCCTCATCTATCCCGATGCAGATGCGGAGATGCTGACGGAGTTCTTCATCCGTGTACAGCGTGAGTTCGCCCACCCGCAGGTCTACGATGGACGGCAGTATATTGTCACCGTATCGGCAGGCATGGTGTTCTATCCGCAGTCGGCGCGCGATCCGCTTGTTCTGCATAAATACGCACAGGCAGCGCTTGATGCGGCAAAATCGGGCGGCAAGAACCGTCTCAACGAGTTTTCGAAGGAGGTCTACAACCGCTGGCTGCGCTCCCTGACGATACAGGAGCAGATTCTCCAGGATGTCAAGGCGGGGTGCCGCAACTTTGAGCTCTACTTTCAGCCGCAGGTGGCGGGGGATGATCAGCATATCGTGGGGGCGGAGACACTGCTCCGTTGGAAGAACAGCAAGGGGCGCATGGTCGCTCCGATGGAGTTCATCACGATCCTTGAGGAAACGAAGATGATCGTTCCTGTCGGACGTTGGATCTTTGAGCAGGCACTGCGCGTCTGCAAGGAGTGGCGGCAGCGCATTCCGAACTTCCACATGAGCGTCAACATGAGCTATGAGCAGATCAAGGATCTCTCCTTCCTCGAGTTCGTGGAGGACTGTCTGCACCGGCACGATATGCCGGCGGATGCCGTTGTGCTTGAACTGACGGAGAGCAAGATCGTCAGTGATCTGAAGTTTGTCAACACGCAGTTTGATATATTCCGCGGTCACGGGATCAAGATCGCCATGGATGACTTCGGTACGGGATATTCCTCGCTTTCCTCATTGAAAAATCTGAATTGCGATATCGTAAAGATTGATCGTGCATTTGTCATGCGGATTCTTGAGAATCACTTCGATCAAAAGCTCGTGGAGTACACGGTGGATCTGTGTCACAGCATCGGTATGACGACCTGCATTGAGGGGGTAGAGCAGCAGGAGGAGTATGACTGTCTTGTGAAGATCTGTAAGACGGATACGATTCAGGGCTATCTCTTCGGTCGCCCCGAGCCGCAGGATGTATTTGAGAAGAAATTCTTGGGGATGTAATGGCAAGAGAAAAGACAGCAGAGGGGCTGACGCTTCTCGGACAGCAGCGGACGGACTACGGGTACGACTATGCGCCCGAGGCTCTTGAGACCTTTCAGAATAAGCATACGGATCATGACTACTGGGTGCGGTTCAACTGCCCTGAGTTTACGACACTCTGTCCGATCACGGGGCAGCCGGACTACGGGACGATCTACATCTCCTATATGCCCGGCGAGCGCATGGTCGAGAGCAAGTCGCTGAAGCTCTATCTCGTGAGCTTCCGCAACCACGGCGACTTTCATGAGGATGTGGTGAACGTTATCCTGCATGATCTCGTTCAACTGATGCAGCCGAAATACATCGAGGTGCAGGGAAAATTTCTGCCGCGCGGTGGAATCTCGATCGACCCCTATGCGAACTATGGAATGCCGGGGACGAAGTATGAGACGCTCGCGTGGGAGCGTCTCTCCATGCACGACCGCATACCCGAACGGGTGGATAACCGCTGATGGCGCGGCAGAAACGGATCGCCCTCATCAATGACATCACGGGATTTGGCCGCTGCTCGGTGACGGTGCAGCTGCCGCTGATCTCGGCGATGCGCGTGCAGGCGTGTCCACTCCCAACGGCGATTCTATCGGTACATACAGGGTTTCCGAACCACTACCTCGACGACTATACGGAGCGTATGCGTCCCTATATGGAGAACTGGGCGGCGAATGCGCTCGAATTTGATGCGATCCTGACGGGATTTCTTGGTTCGGAGCGGCAGATTGAGGTTGTATTGGAATGTATTGCACGGTTCAAACAGCGACATACGCAGCTTGTTGTTGATCCTGTGATGGGGGACAACGGCAGCCTCTACTCCTCCTATACACCTGCGCTTTGCGCGAAGATGCGGCAGTTGCTCCCACAGGCGGACGTGGTGACGCCGAACCTCACGGAGGCGTGTCAGCTGCTCGGTGTGGATTATCCGACGGGCGGGCTTGTGACGGAGGATGAACTTGCTCGGATGGCGGCGGCAATTGCATCGATGGGACCGCGCACGGTTATCATTACAGGGCTTCATGCGGGCGAGAATGTGCGCACCTATCTCTATACGGATGGATGCGGATGCTCTTTTGACAATCCGAAGGTCGGGCGTGACCGCTCGGGGGCGGGGGATGCGTTCTCTGCGATCATTGCGGCGGCACTGGTGCGTGGGATTCCTCTCGCAGAGGGGGTACCGCGTGCGGCAGACTTTATCGGGCACTGTCTCACCTATGCGGAGGAACTGGATCTGCCGTGGAATCATGGGCTTCCGTTCGAGGAGTTTATGGGAGAGCTGACGGCACTATAAAGATTTTGCAATAAAATAGGGCTGTTGCATGAAGTCGTCTTGACTCGTACAACAGCTTTTTGTTATGTTTTTGTCAGTATTGCCAAAAGCGCCCCTTCCACCGCTGTCGCGGTCCCCCTCCCCCGTTGCGACGGGGGAGGCTTTGAATAACGGCATATTAGCTTCCCCCGTCCGAGACGGGGGAAGTGGCGAGTGCAACGAGCCGATAGGGGCGCTTCGCGCAACAGCCCCTTTCTCATTTCTGTGTATGATAGGAGAATCTTATGATTGTATATGCGACACACGCGGGGGGACGCTATCTCCCCATCGAGGAGAGCCTTAGGGAGCAGCCCGAGGGCCAGCGTGCCGTCTATGTCAACATCACGAACGACTGCAACTGCGACTGTGTCTTCTGTCTGCGCAGTATGAAGGAGATGGCACGGGAATCCTCCCTGTGGATCGAACATGATCCGAGTGTTGAGGAGATCACAGCAGAGCTTGAGCGTCTGCCGTGGGACTATGTGAGCGAGGTTGTCTGCTGCGGATTCGGTGAGCCACTCATCCGTCTGGATACCGTGCTTGCCGTTCTGCGCCATGTAAAGGAGCAGCACCCCGATGTGCCGACGCGCGTCAATACGAACGGTCTCGGGGAACTGGAGCATGGATGTGTGTTCGCGGAGCGTTTTGCGGGACTGCTCGATACGGTGTCCATCAGTCTTAACGCATCCAATGCGGAGCGTTATCTCGCGCTCACACGGTCGAAGTTTGGGATCCCCTCCTATGAGGCGATGCTGACATTTGCCGAGCACTGCAAGCCCTATGTGCCGAATGTCGTGCTCACCGTCGTGGAGAAGGTCGAGAACGAGGAGGAGATCGCGCTTTGCCGTGCGATCTGCGCGGAGCGCGGGCTGACACTGCGCGTGCGCACGTACGAGGATAGCTGAGTTTACTGTGTCAGCTTTGCACCGTAGAGCGGCGTGCGTCGATCCATTGCGGCGAGGAGTCGAGGAACAGGCAGCACGCGCAGGACGACAAGACAGATGATTGCCTCGGGCACGAGATAGGTCGCGTTGAACATGAGAGAGTAAAGATAGGGCGACATATCCGGCGGGGCATATGAGCCGAAGAAGACCACACCCGAGATGTAGTGACAGAGGAAACGCGCCGTAAAGGCGAGTGCCGCTCCCGCATAAAAGCGTCCGGGGACGACTGCGGCAAGTGCCAGTGCCATATAGGGAAGCGGATAGTCAAAGAGCACCTGCAGGGGGTGGACGATGAATGCGTCCTGCATGAGATTGATCATGCCGTAGAGGAAGCCCGCGAGACAGCCGATGCCTGCGCCGTAGCGGTAGGTGAGAAAGAGCAGCGGCACCATCGCCCCGAGCGTGACGCTCCCACCCTGCGGCATATGGAAGAGCCGCAGCTGATGCAGCACAATCGTCAGCGCGAGCATGAGCGCGACATTGATGAGCATGCTCGTCGTGAATCGGATGCGGCGCATCTGCAGATAGCCGAGGATGAAGATGAGCACGGCCAGCAGGGTGAAGAGGCTGGTCGGCTGTGCCAGCAGCTCTGAGACGCTTTTGATGAGTGTGTCCATAGATACCTCCTAGATCGAAAAACATTTGGGGAAGGGGCTTTGACGTATTGTGCTGTATGTTCAATGCCTTCTGCACCTTCCATTTTATCACGCTTTCATAGATTTTTTTAGATAAATATGCTAAACTGAGCATTGATATTTTTACGAATGAATAGAACGAGTGTATACATACACATGCACATACAGGAGGACGATATGGACGAGAAGATCAGAGATCTCAGGGAGCGTGCCCGTGCCGCGATTGCGGAGACGGCGCAGAGCCTCGGCGAGCTCAATGATATCCGTGTGAAATTTCTGGGGAAAAAGGGCGAGATAACCGCGCTCCTGCGCAGCATGAGCGCCCTTGCACAGGAGGAGCGTCCGCGCATCGGCAAGATCGTCAACGAGGCGCGTGCCGAGCTTGAGGAACTGCTTGCAGTAAAGTCTGAGGAACTAGCGCAGCGGGAGCTCGCGGATAAGATTGCCGCCGAACAGATCGACGTGACCCTGCCGGGGCGTACTGCACCCGTGGGGCATCTGCACCCGCTCACGATCACGCTCGACCGCATCAAGAAAATCTTCCTGCAGATGGGCTTTACGATCGAGGAGGGCCCCGAGATCGAGAGCGACTACTACAACTTCGAGGCTCTGAACCTGCCGAAGGATCATCCCGCGCGCGATATGCAGGATTCGTTCTACATCACGGAGGATATCCTCCTGCGCTCGCAGACATCGCCCGTGCAGGCGCGTACGATGCAGAAGAACGAGCCGAACACGCCGATCCGCATGATTGCGCCCGGCCGCGTCTACCGCCGCGACTCCTACGATGCGACGCACTCCCCGATGTTCACGCAGGTGGAGGGGCTGGTCATTGACAAGGGCATCTCCTTTGCCGACCTGAAGGGAACGCTTGAGCTCTGTCTGCATCAGCTCTTCGATGCGGATGCAAAGGTACGCTTCCGTCCGAGCTTCTTCCCGTTCACAGAGCCGTCGACCGAGGTCGATATTTCCTGCTCCTCGTGTCATGGGGCGGGCTGCCGCGTCTGCAAGGGGACGGGCTGGCTTGAGATCCTCGGCGCGGGCATGGTGCACCCGAACGTTCTGCGCATGAGCGGCTACGATCCAACGCAGGTGTCGGGCTTTGCATTCGGCATGGGCGTTGAGCGCATCGCCATGCTCGCGTACGGCGTGGACGATCTGCGCCTGTTCTACGACAATGACGTGCGGTTCTTACATCAATTCTAAGGAGGCGGGACGATGCAGGTTTCTATCAAATGGCTGAAAGACTATGTGGATATTGACGAAACAGCGGAGCAAATTGCAGACCGCCTCACAATGGCGGGCGTTCCCGTCGAGCGTATCGTGCGTGCGGATGAGGGGCTGGAAAAGGTCGTTACGGGGCGCATCGAGAAAATCACGCCGCATCCCGACTCCGATCATCTGCTCGTCTGTCAGCTGGACATTGGAAAAGAAGAGCGGATTCAGATTGTGACGGGTGCCTCCAATGTGCGGGAGGGGCATATTGTTCCTGCCGCTATGGTCGGCGCAGTGCTCCCCGATGGCAAGAAGATCTCCAAGGGCAAGCTGCGCGGCGTTCCGTCGAACGGCATGATGTGCTCGGCGGGGGAGCTTGCGATCAATACCGAGGGGCTTCCCGACGAGCAGGTGTATGGCATCTACATTCTGCCGGAGGATACGCCCGTCGGGATCCCCGCCGCCGAGGCACTGGGACTGGACGATGTCGTGCTCGAGTTCGAGCTGACGGCGAACCGTGCGGACTGCTTCAGCGTCATTGGCATTGCGCGTGAGGTTGCGGCACTGACGGGCAAGGAGCTGCATTTTCCATCCATCACAGTGGAGGAAACGGCATCCGAGCGTGCCGCCGAGCTCGTGCACATCGGCATTGAGGCACAGGAGCTTTGCCGCCGCTTCTCGGCGCGTGTGCTGCGCAATGTGAAGATTGCGCCGTCGCCCGCATGGATGGTGGAGCGTCTGCATGGCGCGGGCATCCGTGCGATCAACAACGTGGTCGATGTGACGAACTTCGTCATGCTCGAACTGGGGCAGCCGCTCCATGCCTATGACTATGACGCTGTCGTGGGACACAGCCTCACGGCACGCCGTGCGCGTGCGGGGGAGAACCTGCACACACTGGACGATTCGAGCCGTGTCGCCGCTGGGGATGAGCTTGTCATTGCCGACAGCGAAAAGCCCGCAGGGCTTGCGGGTATCATGGGGGGGCTTGAGTCCGAGATCACGGAGGGGACGACCTCGGTCATTCTCGAGGCGGCATCCTTCCACGGCCCGACCATTCGCCGCACGGCACGCCGTATTGGGCTGCACTCCGAGTCCTCGGGGAGGTTTGAGCGCGGTGTCGATGAGACGGAGACCATGCGTGCCGTGACGCGAGCCGCACAGCTGCTTGTCGAGATGGGTGCGTGCACGGTGGCAAAGGGCGTCGTCGATGTCTACCCGAAGCACCGTGTTCCGACCGTGCTTGAGTTCAGCGCACGTACGGTAGGGGAGCGCATTGGTGCGAACATCCCCGGCGACTGGATGGCATCCGCGCTCCGTTCACTCGGTTTTATTGTCGAGGAGAAGAGCGTTGAGAACTATCGCGTTGCCGTTCCGTCGTGGCGCGGTGACGTGACGATGATGGAGGACATCTCCGAGGAGGTCGCACGTCTCTACGGATATGACAACATTGCTTCTCACCTCCCGATGGGTGCAGTACAGCAGGGGAGGACGAGCGAGCGGCAGGACTTTGTCGATACGATGCGCGGGACGCTTGCCGCGCTTGGCATGACCGAGGAGCTTTCGTTCAGCTTTACCAGTGAGAAAACACTGGATAAACTCGGTGTCCCCGCAGACAGCCCGCTTCGTCAGGCAATCCCCATCATGAACCCGCTCACGGACGAGTACCCGCTCATTCGTACAACCCTCCTCACGAGCATACTTGAAAATGCAGCGCGCAACGTCGCCCGCAAGAACATGGATCTGCGACTCTTTGACATTGCGCCCGTATTCTTCCCGAAGGCACTGCCCGTCACGGAGCTTGCGAACGAGAAACTCATGGTCGCGGGGCTGATCACGGGACGGCGGAGCCCGATTGCATGGGATACGGACAATGCGCAGGTCGATTTCTACGACATGAAGGGCATTCTTGAGCGATTCCTCACGGCAATCGGTGTGCAGAAATACACGGTGGAGCGGGGCGAACACTTTGCCATGCACCCCGGCAAGACGGCATTCTTCAAGAAGGGACGCGACGTGATTGCAACCCTCGGTGAGGTTCATCCGAGCGTTGCCGCGAACTTCGGCATCGCGCAGAGCGTCTACGTCTTTGAGATGGAGGTCGACACCCTCCTGCGCTATCGCAAGAAGAAAAATGCGATTGCGTCGCTGCCGAAATACCCCGCATCGACGCGTGATCTTGCGATCCTTGTGGATGCAGAACTCTCTACAGCGGAGATCGAGCGTGTCATTGCCAAGAAGGGCGGCAAGTTCTTCCGTGGTGCGACGCTCTTTGATGTCTACATGGGCAAGCAGGTTGAGAGCGGGAAAAAGAGCATGGCATTCCATCTGCATTTCCAGTCCGATGACAAGACCCTGACCGACGAGGAAGTGGATGCGGCATTTGCGGACATCCTTGCGGCGGCACAGAGCCAGCTCCACGCAGAGCTGCGTGCATAAGAGGCGGTGAGAGCCATGACAGAGGAGAAAAAGCAGCCCCAGCGGGTTGTGATTGAGATGTTTGGGCAGACCTACCAGCTCAAAACGGATGACCCCGAACGGCTCAAGCGTCTTGCGGCGGAGAGCGACCGTCGGATCAAGGAGATGTCGAAGAAGGTGCGCAGCTTCGACGTGCAGCGCATCGCCGCACTCACCGTCCTGCAGATGATGGATGAGTATGAGCAGCTGCAGCGGGACTATGACGAGCTCGTGCAGCTGCTTGAGGAGAAATAAGGAGGGAGGGGAGCATCATGGCGCAGGATATCGTTGTATCCATGGATGACGAATTGAAATTGAGCTTTGAAGAGGTGTGCAAAGATATTGGCATTTCGGCGGCTTCTGCGATTCGGATTTTTGCGAAACGCGTTGCACGCGAGCGTAAGATACCGTTTGAGCTCTCCGCCGCCCCCCTTGATCCGTTCTATTCGGAGAGCAACATGGCGCACTTGCGTCGTGGCATAGCGGCATTTCAGGCGGGTGAGTTTAAAGAACACGACCTGATCGAGGTCGCCGACGATGCATAAAACTTGGTTTGACGAGGCATGGGAAGATTATCTGTATTGGCAGACACAGGATAAAAAGACCTTGAAACGGATCAATCTGATCCTGAAGGACATTGAGCGGCACCCATTTGAAGGTATCGGAAAACCGGAGCCGCTTCATGCAGATCTCAGTGGGCTGTGGAGCAGACGAATTGACGAGAAAAACAGGCTCGTCTATCTCATTCGTGATAACGCCTTGCATATCTTGTCTTGTCGGGGACATTACGAATAGACACAATCAAAAAGCTGTGGTGGAATTTCCATCACAGCTTTTTGATTGAAGATTATCGAATACTGAAACTTACATTTGTTGTGACCGATACCGTCGCACCGGTGGGGTTCGGATAGCTGCCGACGGCGTATGCCGCAGCAACTGCCGCATCGTCGAGCACGCCGTGCCCCGAGGAGGAGGCAATCGACACGCTCGTAATCGCGCCCGAGGAGCTGATCGTCGTAACGATGGTCGTCGTCCCCTCGAGACGACGCTTCATCGCCATATAGGGGTACTCCTTGTTCGCGTTGACCGCTGCCCAAAACCCGTTGGTATCAAACGGAGCACTGCCCGTCCCCGAGACATTGCCGTCGCCCGAGCCCTGACCTGCACCCGAGCCGGAACCTACGCCCTGTCCGTCGCCTGTGCCGTCACCGCTGCCCGTACCTGAGCCGGTACCGCTGCCGCCTCCGTCGCCGCTGCCGGAGGAAGAACCCGCAGAGGTCGATGGAGCAGAGGCGTCGGATGATGCTGAGGATGATGCCGCCTGTGGTACGGTCACAGCATCCGGCGTCGGCATAACCGCCTCGGTCGGTGTGACAGGCGGAATCGTCTGCTGTACCGTCTCGACGCGCTTTGCGACCTCCTCCGCCTTGAGGGGTTCGGGGAAGAGGTTCTCGCTCCCGCCGCCCTCGTGTCCGCTGCCCTGACTGAAATCAGAGGCTTGGAGATCGATCTCGTAGACCTGTTGCTCCTTTTCGGCAACTACCACGGCAAGTGCGACAGCGAGCAGGAGGAAGATCACAAAGTGAATTCCGGCAGAGACGATATAGGCCTTTCTCCATGAGAGGTGTTGATCCATATATCTATCCCTTCTGTTCTGCGGCTATCGAGAGCCGTTTTACCCCCGCTCCTTTGAGCATATCCATCACGGCGACTACCTGACCGTGTGCCGTGCGCTTGTCCGCCTGCAGGACGACCGCCGCATTCGGGTTCTCCTCCATGTGGCGTTTCATGATTGCCGCCGACTCCGTAATGCTCACGGGATTGTTGTCAATCGTGATATGTCCCTCCTCGTCGATCGTCATAATGATCGGGAGCTGTGCCGGAGCAGTCGCAGACTGTGCCTGCGGCAGCTGGACGGCAAGTGCCTTCTGCGCGATCGTCTGCAGGCTGTTCATCATGAAGAAGACGAGCAGAAAGAAGATGATGTCGATCATCGGGATAATCATGAACTCCGGCTTCTTTTTCAGTCGATGATTGCTAAAATTCATTACGCATCCCAGCTTTCTTTCTTCGCAGTGACGATCGTCGCGCAGAGACGCTCCGTATCTGTTACGATCGTATCGAGCTGATGACTGAAATAGGTGTAGACGCAGAATGCAATGATCGCAACGCACAGACCGGATGCCGTTGCGACAAGAGCCTCACCGACACCTCCCGTGATCGCGGCTGCGCCGCCGCCCGCATCGAGCACACTGAACGTCTGGATCATGCCCGTGACTGTGCCGAGCAGACCGAGCAGCGGAGCAATCGTGACGATTGCGCTCAGATAGTCGAGATAGCGGCGGAAGTTGATCGACTCCATCGACATACGGTCGGAGAACGCGCCCTTCATTGATGTCTCTGTGCGGGCATTCTCCATACCGCTCTCGATGACACGGGCAATCGCGGAGGGGAACTCCTTGCAGAGTTTGCCGACCGTGTCAAAGTCCTTCTGCACAGCGGCGTGATAGACCCCATGGAAGAACACACGCGACCCCTTGCGGTTGATGCGGTAGTAGTAGAACCGCTCCACCGCAATCGCGAGCGTGATGAGCGAGAGAATCAGCAGGGGGTACATGACCAGCCCGCCGCTGTGAAAGAGGTGAACTGCACTTTCAAAACCTGACATAAGTTGAACTCCTTTGTATAGATTAGAACATCATGCGCATACCGAGACGGTAGACGCGCCCGCCCATTCCGAGGAACGGGTCATATTGGTTGAATATGTTGGTGACACCGGCATAGAATGTAAGGAAGTGGTGGTAGTCCTTCTCGACCATGAGATTCCACAGACCGTAGTTCTTCTCGCGGGCGAGTTTTTCGCGGGTGAAGTCGTGCTGAATACCGCCCTTTACATGAGTATTAGCACCCGTTTCGCTGGGGAACAAATGATAGACTTCACCTGTCTCAGGATTCGTGAATGTATAATGGTCTGCCTCAGTGACGGTGTTTCCGTTCGCGTCCAGCAAACGCCCTGTAATGATACGGTCGCGAATGTCGAGGTAGTTCCGCGTATAGTCGCCCCAGAAGGTCGCGCGCCAGCCGTTCTTGGGATCACTGTAGGTCATTGTGAGATTCAGCATATGGCGTCCGCGCCCCTCGAGGCGCTTGCCTGTCTGACGATCATAGGCGTCAAGGAAGGTGTACCCCGCCTTGATGCTGAAATCGCGTGCAACCTGATGCGTGACCTCCGCCTCAATGCCCTGCGTACGTGCCTTGGAGATGTTTCGGTAGGTATAGACATCATCCGTGGCAGGCACGTTGGACACCATAGACATTTCATCCAGGAGGTTCTCTTCAATGTAGTTCCAGTCGGGAGCAGACTCTATCATGGATACGAGCGTATCATAGTCATACGAGCCATATACGCTTGGATAGCGTGTCAGAGGATCATAGTAGGTGCGACCATAAAGGTTTTTGCTCTGTTTCTCTCCATTATACATGATCTGCATATAGTCTTTGTAGTCATTGCGGAAGAGGGTGAGCTTTGCACTGGTCTTCTTGTCGAAATCTTTTTCGACAGAGATGTCCATATTGAGGGCTTTTTCTGGCTTCAGTTCGGGATTGCCCTCGAACAGCCAGCCGTTGCGAATCGGCGGTTTAGGATTCAGCGACGGTTCGTACATTTCCCAATCGTGATAAAGCTCGGCAATGCCGCCCGTTGCGAAGCTCGTGCCGATGTTCGTCTTGATGCGGACATTACTGCGTGCCTTGTACGTCGCTCCGATGGACGGGGAGACGTTCACCCCGAAATGGCTGTGATTCGTGTAGCGCAGGGCGGGAATGATGAGCAGCTTCTTGCCGACCTGCCAGTCGTCCATCATATAGGCACTGTAGTAGTTGAGTGAAGCATCATAGATGTTTCCGGTGTAGGAGCGCTTATTCGGATTAGACGGATCATCCAGGTTGGGGAAACTATAGTATCTCGTTTCCTGACGCGCCGTCTGTCCCGGAACACTGATTCGTGTTCCCTCACCGTATTCGTCGTGATAGTCCGCCCCAACGGTCACATAGTGCTTGTCATGTGCCATCACACCGACCGATGCTTCGAGCACATTATCCACGCGATTGAAATTGTCGAAGTAGAAATGGCGATAGGGCATACCTCTGCCAAAAATATTATAATTCACATCAGAATTGTGCTCGGTTTTGTAGAGGCGCACGCGATAGTCCGCGCGGCTTGTCTGTTTCTTCCAGTCAATGCTGAAATTGTTGCGCCATGCGTCTTCCGCAGCAATCATTCCTATGGATTTACCACCCTTGAATCTGCCGAGGATGGTATCCTTCTGTAAATCTTCTGTTTGACGATCTGCAGAGATGGTGATCGTCTCGTCCTTGCCAATGGTAAACTCGGCGCGTGCGCTCATCGGATTGCGCGTGCCGTAGTAGTGCATGGACGTGCCGTCACTGTCGTAGAGGAAGGGCGCGGTCTTGCTCCAGCCGTAGGAGAAGTCCATATAGGTGCCATTCCCAAGGTCACCCGTGGAGTAGCCGATGCTGTGGTTATACTGGCTGCCGCCCGCATCGATCCACGATCCTTCGGTCGTGAGACGCACACCCCTGCGATGCGAGACTTTCGTGATGATGTTGATGACACCACCGATGGCATCTGCGCCGTAACGGGTTGTTCCCGATCCACGGATGATCTCGATGTGATCCACATCGTCGAGACCGATGCGGTTCACCTCGTCCGTCGCACCATAGTATTTGCTCAGTCCTCCCGCGAGTCTGCGCCCATCGACGAGGATGAGCGTGTGGCGCGGCTCGGCACCGCGGATGCCGACGGTCTTGCGCCCCATGTTGTCCGTGCCCATCTGGATGTCCTGCTCTGCCGCGAGTGCGTCCGAGAGCGTGCGTGCACCCTTGCGGTCGAGATCCGCGCGGGAGATGATCGTCTTTGTCTCGGGAGCTTCCTTGAGCATCTCTTTATCAAAGTCCACCTCCACATGGATATCTTCGGTTGAGACTTTTGACTTACTCCCCCCCCCCGAAACGTCCTCTGCTGCGTATCCATGAGGAGCCCCGATGCATGCGAGTACAGCAGCGGTCAGAAGTGCATATCGTCCATGACGCAATTTTCCTTTGAATGACATACCTTGAAAAATCCTTTCCTGTAGAGATGAATAAATAATGAATACGATAATCATTATATAAAAAAACATATAAATGTCAAGAGTAACATTCATTGTCAAAAGCTCTGTTTTGACAATGTGAACTTTTTTTATTATACTGAAAGGGTTCAGAAGTATGCGGTTCGTAGGATGCTTCTGCAACCTAAGGAAGCACTGATAAATTCAGCCGCGCCATCTTGACGCATCTTTTTTGCC
>NZ_DBHIVL010000029.1:0-28890 GCF_057271695.1 Centipeda sp. (in: firmicutes) | reverse complement strand
AAAAGATAGACTGTTGCACAAAGATAAATTTACCTTCGTGCAACAGCCCCTTTTCGATGACTTCGATTTGGGATAATATTTTAGACGAGATAAGGCGAGATATGATGAAAAATTGTGTTTTTTCATTGCGATATGATATAACCTAAATTGCAATATCAAATCGGACAGTGGAGCATAACAGAATCAAAATTTATGACAGAAGCGTTTTCAAGGCGGCATCGAAGCATTCCCGAGGTGTCTCATAGGCAAGAATCTTGCGTGGCAGCGTATTGATCCAATCCTCTACGCGCTGCACTTCTTCCTCGCTCAAGTTCGTCATATCCATGCCCTTCGGAATGAAATACCGAACGAGTGCATTCTGCTTCTCGTTCGTTCCACGTTCCCAAGGCGCGTAAGGATGCGCATAGTACACCTTCGCCTTGGGAACAGCTTCTTGCAGACGAGCGAACTCACTCCCGTTGTCGCAGGTAATGGTACGGAACAGCTGTGAAAACTGTGCCCCATAGAGCTCTCTTAGTTTGGCAAGCCCTTCGGCAACCGCTTCTGCGGTCTTTGCACGAATCTTTATGAGATGCCTCTTTCGCTGCTTACGTTCATCAGCGGCGAGCAGGACGGCAGTTTTCTGCATACCGGATGAAGTCCTATGCTGCGTTAAATTTGGACGGTTTTCCGGAGTTCTCACGATTGCGCTCATAGCGGATTTGACCGGACTGTGCAAAATACTGCTCGTAGTACGTCCAATCGGAACGTTTCTGCGTTACCGTGCCGCGCTTTATTTCCTCGTACAAAGTGGAGCGGGCGATGCCAAGGTCTTTGGCGATTTTCACCTTGGGAACACCAAGACGCAGCATCGCCTCGATCTGCCCACGCTGATAGGCGTTTAAGGAAGCACTGATAAATTCAGCACCATCATCTTGACGCATCTTTTTTGCCCGCTTTTCGTTAGCAAATCCTCCACATAGCTTTGGCTATGCGTCCGGTTTGCTGCCTCAATCGGACGAAAAAATCTACGCCAATCTGACGGACTTCATTTTATCAGCGATTCCTATACAATTTCGTGACACCTCGGCTAGTTGGAGAATTTGCAGACGTTCTGCGGACAAAGAGATGTAGCAACATACTGCGCCTAAACGCATCCGTGCGTCCCGAAAAATAAGAGCTGCTGCACCAAGGCGTTTCACCTCGTGCAACAGCTCGATTCATTTATCCGTGCTTCCTTTATGTTACAACCTGAACTTCTGCACCTCGCTTTGCAGCTGCTGTGCCAGTTCCGCAAGCGTATTGCTGGCATCCGCAATCTCGTTCATGGTCGCCGCCTGCTCCTCTGTCGCGGCAGAGACCGTCTGCGTCTCCTCTGCCGCAGACTTCGTGATCTCCTCCACGCCTTTGAGGGATGCGACCATCGAATCCTTCGTCGTGTTGACCTCCGTGACCGCCTCCGATGCGCGGCGGATCTGATGTACGAGCTCCGTGATATGCCCCGCGACCGAACGGAATGCCTCACCCGAAAGAGCGACAACGGCAGCACCGCCCTCGACATTCTCATTCCCCTGCTGGATCGCCCGCACCGCCTCAGCGGTATCGCGCTGGATCATCGCAATGCGGTCGGCAATATCCTTGGCGGAGATGCCCGACTGCTCGGCGAGCTTGCGCACCTCCTCTGCAACGACAGCGAAGCCGCGTCCTGCCTCCCCTGCACGCGCTGCTTCAATCGCAGCATTGAGCGCAAGGAGGTTCGTCTGCTCCGAGATGCCCGAGATTGTATCCACGATCGAGCCGATCTCGTCGGACCGCTTGCCGAGCGCCTCCACAACGGCGGCAGCAGCACTGACCTGGTCGGCAATGCTCTGAATCTGGGTGACGGCATTCTCTACCTGCTTCTGCCCTTCCTCCGTTTGCTTGCCGCTCTCCTCTGCGAGACGATAGACGCGCTCCGCCCGTTCGGAAAGCTGCGCGATCTTCGCCGTCATATTGTCTGCAGCCCCTGACAGCCGCTCCACCATATCCTGCTGCTGTGCCGAGCCCTCTGCCATGTGAACCGTATTGTCCGCAACCTGCGTGATCGACTCCAACGTCTGATGCGAGCTTGCCGTCAGCTGCTCCGCCGACGCTGCCACCGTCTCAGCAGAACGAGAGACATTTGACATGACATCGTGCAGATGCTCCTTCATGCGGTTCGCGCTGCGGGCAAGCTGTCCAATCTCATCTGCAGATGTCTCGTCCAGATTCGATCCGCGCAGATCTCCCTCGGCAATCCTGCCCAGACCCGCCGTCAAATCACTGATGGGTGTAATCGCACGCCCGAGAATCACATAGGAGAGCAGGCTCATGATGACGATGACCGCCACGGCAGCAAACCCGATCTCCATGAGAAAACTGCTCCGCACATCATCCATGACACCGCGATCGACCCCGACAAAGATCATACCGACCGCCTGCTTGCTCTGATTGTACAGCGGCACATAGGCACTCATATATGCCTTGCCGAGAATCTCCGTGCGCCCCGTGTATTTGCTGTTCCCCTTCAGCACCGCCTCGGCAATCTTGGGATCTGCCTTCGTCCCAACGTTGCGCTCGCCCTTATCATTTTTGAGGTTCGTTGATATGCGTACATCCTCGGCAAAGAATGTAACGTACCCCTGACAAACCTCACCCAGCTGATCGGCAATCTCCTGATTGTCGCCAAATCGGTGATCGCCCTTGTAGAGAGCACCTCCCTCGACGTACCAGCCCCCCGGGAAACGCGCATCCATGACGGACTCCACCATCATGGCGTTCGACTCCGCCTGCATCTGCAATGCCTGATCAAACCCCTGATCTGCGCTGCGCCATCCGATGAACGCAATGCACGCACAGACAAGGATGATACAGGCATCCACAAACAGGACTGCCTTCAGCTTCAATCCCATAATCAACATCCTCCCCATTCTACGACCGTACCGTCTGCTCTCTGACAGCACATAGGAAACACGAATCCATCCCGCCCTTTCGCGGGCAAATTCTCCACACAGCCCTGCTGCACTTTGACTTCTTCCAGCGAAAAACGATAAATCTGTGCCAATTTAAGGGCTTGTTTTATCATATTTCCCTGAAAAAATACAATTTTGATACTCTAATGATTATATACCTATCATTTTTTTTTGTAAAGGAGATTATTGGAAGCACTGATAAAAGGGCTGCTGCACGAAGCCCCCTTCGCACAACAGCCCCATACTGCATAATCACTTCATCACACGATTCATGAGCGTTTGGAAATCGTCCACACAGTCATAGACGACAGCATCGCTTAGCTTTTCAAAGAGCCGCTTTACGCAGGCGATCTTTGCCTGCTCGATGGGACGCTGCTGCAGCGTGGAGAGCGAGCCCTTCGTCTCCGCGACGAAGTAGATATGCTTCACCGTTCCCTCATGAAAGACAATCGCCCAGTCCGGCGCATAGCTGCCGACCGGCGTCGGGATCTTGAACCCACGCGGAAGTTTCGCATAGCAGAGCACCTCCTCCTGTCCGTCCATCGCCTTGGCGAAACGCTCCTCCACCTGCCCGTCGGGAAAGAGATACTTCTGAATCGCTCGCTTCGCCTCGTACGCCTCCGCGAGCGGACGCCGCTCCGTCATAAAAATACTCGAATCATAGCTGCCCGCCCCCATATTGTAGGTAATGTGATCGATCACCGTCGTCGCCTTCTGCTCGAGATTGCACTAAACATAAGATATCCTCCTTCATAGTGCCATGAAGTCTAAGGAGGGTTGATAAAGTGAAGTCCGTCAGATTTGTGTGGTCCTTCCTGTCTGATTTTCCAACAAGATCGTGTAAAAATGATGCGTTAAGATGGTCGAGCTTGATTTATCAGCACTTCCCCAAGAAAATATACACGCTCGCTCATCATACTTCCTGAAGATGTTCCCTGATCGAACAGGCAATTTCGTAAGCAAGATTGACAGGGACGGCATTGCCAATCATTTTATAAGCATCGTTCGTACTTGTATATATAAACTGAAAATCATCCGGAAATCCTTGAATACGGGCAACTTCCCTAATGGTCATGCGGCGATACAGATCCTCTTTCCCTTCTACAAAACGACAATCATTCTTTCCAACCTTTATCATTTTAGGAGCTTGTGGATGAAGTTGGCATTGCCGCCCCGATGCCTGCACAGTAAATGCCTGCTCATCCCACGATTTCGTCCTATTTCTGCTCATAAAAATAGGAGAATACGCACCGACAAAATATTCATTGTTATTTACTGCGTCTGGATTGTGCTTGTTTTTAGCAGCTGCGGGAACTGCTGTTTTTTGCAAATCCCAAATAACATCACGTAACGTAATTTTATTTTCGTCATTTTGGGTTGATCCCTGCGGAAAGGAAAAAGAAATATGTAAATCTTTTCTAAACCCTATGTAAAATACGCGTTTCCGTTCTTGTGCTACGCCGTAGTCTTTGGCATTCACCAACGTCAAGGAAACATCGAAGCCACATTTTTCAAAAAGAGATAATATGTTTTTTACAGCTTCTGAGTTCCTATTTGCAAGCATTCCACTAACATTTTCTGCCAGAAAAAATTTAGGTTGTTTATCACGTAGAATGCGAATATAGTCATAAAACAATTTACCACGTTCATCGTTAATACCACGCAGTGCACCGGCTTCTGACCATGACTGACACGGTGGTCCGCCGATAATACCATCAATGTTATCCGGAAAATCCGCCTCTCTTATATTGCGAATATCTCCTTTGATCAAATGTGTTTTAGGATGGTTGACGATAAAGGTTTCCCAAATCGAGCAATCAAATTCATTCGCCACAGGAATTTCAAACCCTGCTTTTTCAAATCCCAAATCCAACCCGCCGCAACCACTAAAAAGACTTATTACTTTCATGGTATCTCCCTATTGATAAAATGTTATGAGTTTCGCTTGTTTCAGTCTTGCCGGATTATCGGGGTCTTTGATCTTTACATCCTGTATCATTAGAGCAGGTATTTCTTTGGCGAGTAAAATCAATTCGTTTTTATTTGGCAATATTTCCCATTTAACGGAATTTATTAAGCACATAAAAGTCAAGCTCTTACTCATGTCCCTATGATAAATATAACTAAATACCCTCCATGGATTTTCTATTCCCCACATTCCTCTGACACGCATATACGTTATCCCCAGAGGATCGACACGGTTAATGTGTCCCAACTCTCTGCTCTCAGCAAATTCGACTCCCGGAATAGATTCTACTCCCGCTTTGATTGTACTTTTTATGCGGCGATAACATTCATCTGAAGCACAATAATCAAGCCCATAAACCATAGATAAATGTTTCAGCATATTTGCTTTTACAACGCCTACAACATAAATTAAGTCCTTCTCCGTTCAGTCTTCAGCCATTTTGCAAGCTGTTGAAATCATCGGATTTGAGGAGCGCAATGTATGTTTTGGATAGCTGCTGTTTAAGGCTAAAGCGGCATTATCCGTTTCTATCTTTTTTACTTCAATCGCATCGCCGCCACTTAACATAGCATCGGGCGGATTCGAGTTATTCCCCAAATAAGAGAAAATCCTACTAATGCGTTCCATGCGCTCCGTCTCGCTCAGATTGAAAGAGTTCGCAAACATATCTTTGACATATTCTTCCAAGGCGTCACCTGCATTATTCGCACGATTTTTTCCCTGATAGCAGGAAACAAGCTCTGTTACAGGATTTTGAACAAAGTTCATGATCGCATCTATGATGTCAGCCCTCATCGTAAAATCCACCTTTTTGTTTCAAACGAAATACTACATACTCCATTGTATCAAAATTTCATTTGTCGGTAAATCTGCCCTTCTTCCCGTAGTGCTCCATGAAATGCTCCGCCGTCATCTCAAAGGACTTCTTCACGCCCTCGCGGATCGCGATGCTCGGCACCACCACGATGAACTTGCTCCAACCATAGCGGCGATTCAGCTCAAACATCGTCTTGATATAGACATACGTCTTGCCCGTACCCGTCTCCATCTCCACATCGAGCGCACACGCACCGAGCGGAGATGAGAGTGTCTCCGAGAGACAGAGATTACGCGCACTCTGCACCCTGCGAATATGCGCGAGCAGCTGATCCTTCGTCAGAGCCAGCACTTCATTCCGAAAGCCATCATCCGACGCCGCATCTACCCCCGTGTACGCCCCGTCGCGATAGCTCTCCTCCACGCGGAGCAGATTGCCCTGCGCCGCACCCGTCCCCACATCGCGCCGATAGTCCGTATGCGCCTGATACGGCTGTCCCTCGAACACGCTGACAACCGCCTCCACCGCATCCGTCTGGTACGGCTGCACCGTAAAGTGAAACTTCATCAGAGATCACCCGTATTCTCATATTCTGTCAAACAGCGCTCCAGCTGCCGGATCAGAATGGGCAACTGCGTCAGCAACTCCTCTTTTTCAATGTCGTTTTTTCGGATATATTCCTGCAACTGAACAGCATAGTCATAGATCTTTTGAACCCTTTGCCGATCCGAATACTTCATGCCACCAAAACCTTTTCTTTCATAATCGTTTGATAGAAATTACTGTCCGGGTTGACCTCTGCGATTTCAAAAACATCCACGTTTTTCTTGAGCACCTCGCGCAGCTCCTCCGCCAAGGCAAAAATCATCGTTCGCCGAAACATTTCTCCACCAAAAACAAGAAAATCCAAATCGCTATTCTCGTCCGCTTCCCCGCGTGCGTACGAACCAAACAAATAAATTTCCTTCACACGGTATTTATCAGCAAGCGGTTTCACCGCCGCGGCAATCTGTTCCATGGTAAATACAGACGTTTGCATCATGACTCCTCCTGTTCATAATGATTCATAGCGCTTCCCGAGGGGTGTTACACTACAGCACCCGCCGCACCGTCGCAGGACTGTACGCCGCAAAGAGCTGATCGAAATTCGTGAGAGCACTGTCGTCCGCCATCGAGGCATCACGGAACACCGCATAGTAGGGCTTTCGCTTGGCGATTGCCGTCATCGCCTCGTCCGTCACCGCGCGGTCAAAGCACGCGAGGAGGAACCCGTCCGCGACATTAAAGACGCATTTCCCTGCGACCTCCTCCACCACAATCGACGCCGAGAGCAGGATGCCGAGATCGAGCATCGTCTGAACAAGCAGATCCTCCGGCGTGCGATCCGCCTTCACATTGTCCACCTGCGCGAAAAGCCCGTCCTGCGTCACGGCATCAGGCGCGTAGTAGACATCGGTCATATTGCTCGTATCGAGCCGCAGACAGCGGAATCCGAGGTCAAGCCCTGCCGCCTTCTCGCCCGCCTCAGCCGCAATCTTCGCCCCTGCACGGCGAATGCGCTCCTTGCCGATCTCGCAGATATTCCGATAGCCCGCCTTTGCCGCCTCGCTCTTCTCATCTGTCACCTCGGGCAGCTGCACCATGATGAACTTCCTAGCCCCTCCATCCTCGGCGTTCAGTTGCATTACGGCGTGGGCGGTTGTCGCAGAGCCGGAGAAAAAGTCGAGGATAAGAGCGTTTTTATCGACAAAGGCTAACATACGCTTTATCGTTTCCGTTAATTTCGCTGTTTCAAACACCTTTGTATCAAATAGCTGGTTTATTTCATGAGAACTCCCAACCAGTAAATCCATCCATGAATTATTTAACACCACGCTATCCGTTGGTGCAATATAATGCTCCGCTTTTCCTGTCGCTGATTGCCTTAGTAAATCTATGTCTTTACCTTGTTTGGCATACCATTCATCTACAATTTCAGTGGGCACAGGAGCATTCTTGTCTTGTCCCGTTTCCGCAAGCATTCGCTGATAGTTTTTTATCGCCTGATAACTACGTTCCTTACTCCACCGCCATTGTCCCTGTTCAGGCGTATGCCCAAACAGTTCATAGCGCATGGTCGGTCGATCTGTCCCACGCCAGTGATTATTCCATGCTCCTGCTCTCTTTTCATCCAGTGTTCTCATTTGTTTTGGAAAACGATATTCACTATTTCGCGTATATAACAGGATATACTCTACGCCCTGTCCCAATTTATCCCACGATTCAAATTGTGCTTGCAAAGATTTTGCACCGCGCCGAATCGTAATTTGATTGCGAAAGTTAGCTTCACCAAAAACCTCGTCACAGACTTTTCGCAAATTATCCAGTTCCTCATCACCAATACTGATAAAAATAACCCCATCCTCCGCAAGCAGACTCTTTGCCACCTTGAGACGCGGATAGATCATATTCAGCCAGTCTGTATGGAAACGTCCGTTGCTGTCCAGATTCTTTTTGAAATCATAGACCATATTCCCGTACTCATCATAGGGAACATTCGCCGAAACGAAATCCCCGCCCTCCATCGCAAAGTCATCATCGTACACAAAGGCATCGTTCCCGGTATTATACGGCGGATCGATATAGATCATCTTCACCTTGCCGAGGTACGTCTCTTGGAGCAGCTTCAGCACATCGAGATTGTCCCCCTCGATGTAGAGATTCTCGCTGTCAAACGCGCCCGCCGTGCCGTCGCGCCCGACACTGTCCGCCACGATGGGACGGAGCGTTGCCGCAATCGGCGCATTCGCCGCGAGGATTGCCTGCCGCTTGTCCGGCCATGTGAACGCATAGCGCTCCTCGCGCCCCTCCACGATCTCACGCGAGAGCTCCTGCCGCAGCACATCGAAATCAATCGCCTGCACGAGCTTCCCATCCCGCATGACCTCCGTCAGGGCGTTCGGGAACAGCCGCCCCACCGCCTCCACATTCACCGCCACATTGTCCCTGCTGTGCATCTTCAGCTTATCCATCCTAACACCTCACAAATTAAGAGTAATCGTAGAATTTGCCACCCTCTGCTCGTCTCCAACGGGTGTTGTATAGAAGCGTTGTCCAATACCATATAAAAGCATTTTTAAATCCTTGTTGGAGCTAATTGCAAATTGTTGACCTTCCACGGAAAGATTAGGGCAATATTCTTTGATATAAGAAAATATCTTCTCCCTATCCTCTTGTTTCATATTTGAAAACTGATCCACTGCTTGTGCAATAAGTTTTCGATTCGTTTTTTTAACCTTATCGGTTTCAAAGCCATCCATAAGAATTATAAACGAATTCGATAAGAACTCCTTTACTTCCTGATCGGTAGCTTCTCGATACAATATTGCCATACCCTTAAATATCATAGATGCTGTCTCGAACCTTTGAAAATATAATAAGTCTTTCTGAGGCACATAGATTGCATCTGGATAATCATTAAGCGCTAATACCCCTGCATCAGGAACATATCGGAATTTTCCACCAAACTCCCAAATATGCTTTTTTCTCACCAGCTTAGCTTTCGTAACCCTTTGAAAAAATATGCCGTTATCATTCTTTGCAAACAAAAAATCTATATTTCCGTATTCCTCTTTTTTCAAACTATCGTAATCAACTGTTTCCCAAGCTCCACTTGTTATGTCAATGCTAAACCTTTGTTTCGAAAACTCCGGTATCATAAACCATTCTCCAGGATCTAATTTGGCACCTGGATTGTATGAAACTGCATCTATAATTAAGTATTCTATATTGCTATATATATCATCTTTTGTAGACAACACCTTTCGATATTTATTGCTATTTCCACGTATTCTTAACTTAGCAAAAACATGTGTCATTTCCTTTCCTCCTGCCTAATTACTAAATAGGTTGTATCATTTAATCTTTTAAGATGTTCGAATGACATCTCCTTTCGATTTCGAATAACATTCCCGCGAGCAATGATAAATATTCTTGTCCTCTCTTTTGTAAGGACATGATAGTAATGATACCCCAATAGTAAATATAACGGGTTAAAGTATTGTGTCTGGGAAAACCACGTAAATACAAAAACGATTCCATATAGAAATCCCATTGTAATATTATCCGGTACGGATAGCGAAACAAAAAAATACCCTAAGTACACAGGAAGAAATTCATTATCCGCCAAAGAACTCTCCTGGCAACAAGTCAACGAGTCATCATCCAGCCATCTTGCACATATAAGTGCTAAAAAAGACAAGATTATTGGAATAAATAGAAGAGCTAGTCCTGTTTCCAAGATCGAAACATCATAAATCTTACACTGCGACTTAATTCCATAAACAACGAGCATCCATGATGTAGCATTTAGTGTAAGAAGAGCTCTATAGCACCAGTCCATAATAATCTCCAGACATCTACAACTCTATCATATTTTGCAGCGCCCGCAGCTGCGTGACGAGCTCAAATTTTTTCTTCGGCTGTTTCTCCCGTCGGATCTTCGCCTCGAGCGCGGCAATCTGCTTTTCGATCCGTTCTCTGCGGCTCTGCTCTGCGACGCTCTCCCTGAGGGTCGATGTCGGCGCATCTCCGAGCGCACTGCCCGCGATCCTGCGGACGAGATTCTCATAGACGGCATCCATCGACAGCCCCTCAAGCCGCGGGATGGCCTCTCCCACAGGCATCCAGTCCGTATAGTAGTACCGCTCCACCCGCACGCCCGTGCTCTTTGCGTCGGGCGTTTCTTTGTAGGCAACAGCAAGGCGCATCCGATCCTCCCACACGAGGACAAAGAGGATATGATAGAGCGTTGTGAGGTAGATCATCTCGGGTGCGTGCTCGGCGTAGACGGTGCTGATGTTCTCGATAACGGCATCCGTCACGTCCTGAAGCTTCACGGGATCGTTCCAGAGTTCGTCAAAGGTGCGCATATACATCTGTGTCGCCTGCGGCTCGTCCATCCACTGCACGATGTTATAGGCGTTGTTCCCGCGCTCGCAGCCGAGATCCACGGTCGTAAAACCGCTCATTGGGACATAGCGCTCTGCTTCTCGGCAGAGGAGGTCGTCATAAAGCCCATCATCTGCTCGCCGCCGGTGTTGGATTTGAAGTGCGCCTTGGCACGGATCCAGTCCGCGCACTCCTTCGCAATCGCGCGCTGCGTCATCTCGTTGCGCAGGCGCACCTCGAACTCCGTGCCGTAAAGACTCGTCTCACGCGAGATGCGCGGGATGTAGAACTCGCGCTTCTCCTTTGCCGCCTTTTCCCGAATGAATGTGGGCGAGGTGAAGAGGAAGCGGAACTCCTCCACGGACGCCGGCTGCTCGCGCAGCTCCTGATACGCATACATGGAGAAACACGCCGCCGCAATGGACACCCTGCTGCCGCGCACAATCTCTGCCCGCAGATCGTCGCGCACTGTGTTTGTGATGTTATCGAATATCTTCACTCTGCTCCACCAAATCTTTCCCATAGAGATTGGCTCGATCAAACTTTTGTCCCTATTATAACATATTTCAAAGAAATCAAAAGATACGTCTTCGTTTTTGAGTTGCTTCTCAGAACGGCTCGTGCATCGGCAAAATCATAAGTATCATCTTCCGGAAGAAGTGTTGTATTGTATTTGCTTCACTTTCGCGTTATAATTCAAAAAAAGTAGGTTGGTACTGTGTCTAAGGAAGCAAAAATGCGGGGCAGATATCCAAAAAACTCCATGATGCCCTGCAAATATTCTGTGCGGAAAAATCGCTGCCCGAGAAGTATCGGGCTCATGCCCATGTCCTCGTGGGCGATTTACGAATTGGAGCTGTGTTCTACAAGAATGGAGAAGTTATGGTCAACCTGTTTCACTATGCGACGAGCGAGCTCTCGCAGGACGCTTTTATCTGCTGGCTGCTGGCACACGGGATAAAGAAGCATCAGGCGGAAGATCCCCTGCTCTGCGCCTGTGCGTTGGACTTCATACATCGTGTGCCGGGTCTCGAACACGCGACGGAGATCAAGGAGATCCGGCAGCAGTACAGGAACATCGATGTGCTTGTCACGGTGGGCAATATCCACGTCATCATCGAGGATAAGACGTATACGAACGTCCACGGCAACCAAATCGATGTCTATACCAACGCACTGATTCAGAGCGGTGTACCAAAGGAAGATATCCGCACGGTCTTCTATAAGATCGTAGAGCAGTTCCATGAGGAGGATGTTGACTGCGCATTTACGCGTGCGAATATTTTGGAGATGTTGCGAAAGTACAAGGACTGTAATAGTGATATTTTCCAATCCTATCTCGCCCATTTGGAGGAAATCGAATCCAACACGGCAGCGTTCAAAACCCGCCCCATCGAGGAGTGGAAATACGAGGGCACACGCGGCTTCTTTGCCAATCTGCAAAAAGAGCACGCGGACTACAAGATCAATGGCTGGGGCTATGTGAGCAATGCCTCCGGTGGATTTATGGGCATGTGGTTCCATCGCCTCGATGACGAGCCGACGCTGAAGGCGATGGACATCTACGAACACATCGAGGATATTTACCTGCAATTCGAGAACGATATCGCCTTCTCCGGGAGCGGGGAAGACGCGGAGAACGCGGCAGCCTACATACTCGCCGTAAAGGTGCGGGCAAACGCTGACGATCCTAAGGACAACCATCGCAGAGCCTCTGAAATCCGACGCGAACTCTATGAGTCGCTCAAAAAGAAACTGCCGGATTTTAAGAAAAAGACCTTCCGTCCCGGTGTCTATATGACGGTCGGCTATCTCACGTACAACGAGAAAAACTATGATGCCCGCGTCACCGAGGTCAAAGCTGCGCTGGACGAGATCGCAGCGGAATGGTCGCAACGATAAAGGAATCGCTGATAAAATGAAGTCCGTCAGATTGGCGTAGATTTTTCGTCCGAACAAGGAGGCAAACCAGACGCATAGCAAGGGCTATGTGGAGTATTTGCCCTCCAGAGAGGGCGAAAAAGATACGCCAAGATGGCAGTGCTGAATTTATCAGTGCTTCCATAAGCATTATATCATATTCTCGTGCACAAAAAGAGAAGGTTCGCGCATTTTTCATCCTTCAGGCGCGGTTGTCGGCGCTTGGCACAGGTGGAGGAAGCACGGTACATTCACGACCGTCCTCGGTACGCAGTCTAAGGAGGCATTGGATGGAACGCGCAGCTCCTTTTTGCACCCATCACACTGATACGAAATTTGCATCATATGTTTTCTTTTGCTATACTTCCTCCTGATAAAACAAATGTTTGAAGGAGGAATGTCATATGTACGAGAACAACAAGGGAATCGCTGATAAGAGGTCGTCTGTCGGATGGGCACCCAAGTACGCCGCACTCACGAAGGCGGAGGAGGACGCACTCATCACGCGTGCCGTGCGCGGCGAGGCACAGGCGATGACGGAGATGCACGCGCGGTATCGCGGGCTGATCGTCAGCGAGGCGCACGCCTCGTACCTCAGGAACGCGGCACTTGCGGCGGATGCGGAGAACATCGCCGTGCTCGCCTTCATCGAGGCACTGCACGACTACGACCCGAAGCACGGCGCACCGTTCGCGGGATTCGTCAAGGCACGCGTCCACCACGCACTCTACACCGAGTTTCGCCGCGAGCGTCGGCTCTGGGAGCGGACGTGCCACCCCGAGCAGAGTGCGGAGGGGCGCGACGTATGGGAACGCTGCGGCGGCACGGAGGACATGGCGGAGCGTGCGGATCTGCGCCTCCTCGTGCGCGGGATTCTGCGCAGCGTCATGCACCGCCTCACCGAGCGTGAGAAGGAGATTTTGAGCCTGCATTACTTCCGCGACCTCACCCTGCGCCGGATCGCCGTGCTCCTCGGAACATCGGCGAGCGCCGTCTCCAAGAGCAAGGCGAACCTCCTGCGGAAACTGCGTGCAGGGGCAGAGGTAGAATGTGCGTGGTGCTGAGTGAAAATTGAGGGCTTCCCTAGGGCGCACTAGGAGTTTTCCCCATGAATACGCTTGCAAGCGCAGGTAAAATATGCTATTCTGTGATGGGGTAATGGATTTGTAAAGGAGATGTCCTACATGGCACAGACCAGCATTAGCATTCGCATGGACGCTGAACTCAAAAAGAACTTCGAGACCTTCTGCGGCGCAGTCGGCATGAATATGTCTACGGCGATCAATATGTTCGCCATCGCCTGCGTGCGCGAGCAGCGCGTCCCGTTTGAGATCTCCGCGCAGCGTGCGCTGCCGGGCGAGTCGCTCGACCTCTTTACGGATACGACGTGGAGTGACGGGGAAAGCTGAGCACCTGCGGGAGTAGATTGCGCGTATGATCGCAGCGGTAATGCGTGGATTGGGAAAGGAGGTTCATCCGATCCGCGCCGCAAAACGCTATTCTGAGCCACACGGCACAAGGCTCTCAGACGCAAGGGATTTCAAAACCACATCCCCGCAAGGGGACGGAAACAACCACCTAATAGCGTCCCATACACAGCTACGGTTCTTATTATTTCAAAACCACATCCCCGCAAGGGGACGGCACACACGAGGGACGGTTACACGAAGTTCTTAGCTTCGTGTAACCGCCCCTTTATTTTTTTGCAATTTCTTAAATAACTTGTGACTTTTGCAACAGAACTGGGGATGATTCTCAACTATACTGTTCCCATAGACGATAGATGTTTTCAATCATATAGATGGGAGCGATAGCGATGACAGAGGAAAAGAAGCACGAACCGGGTCATGAGTTCCTTGCACGTCTGGGCAAGACACGACTGCGTCCGGGGGGACGCGAGGCGACGGAGTGGCTGCTCGGCCACGTTGACTTTACGGCAGATACGCGCGTGCTTGAGGTCGCGTGCAACATGGGCACGACGATGATCGCCCTCGCGGAGACGCACGGCTGCCGCATCACGGGGCTGGACATGAACCCGAAGGCACTGGAAAAGGCACGCACGAACATCGCGGCGCACGGGCTGAACGATGTGATCGACGTGGTGGAGGGGAATGCGCTCGCGCTGCCCTTCCCCGACGCGTCGTTTGATGTCGTCATCAACGAGGCGATGCTCACGATGCTGCCGCGTGAGAACAAGGCAAAGGCGATTGCCGAGTACTTCCGCGTACTGAAGCCGGGCGGCGTGCTCCTCACGCACGATGTCGCGCTGCGCGTGACGGATGAGGCGGAGGCGGCGGAGCTGCGTGCGGGCATCTCCCGTGCGATCAATGTGAACGTCGATCCGCTCCCGCACGCGCTCTGGGAGAAGCTGCTGCGCGACGCGGGCTTTGCCATCGAGGTGCAGACGGGCGATATGACGCTGCTCGACCCTGCGGGGCTTGTGCGCGACGAGGGATTCGACGGCGCGATGAAGATCATCCGCAACGGGCTGCGGACGGAGAACCTCGACCGCTTCCGCAAGATGTTCAACTTCTTCTTTGACCACAACAAGGAGTTCTCGTACATCGCCGTCGTCAGCAAAAAATAGGTGGATCAGGAGAGCGAACGAAGGTGTCGGACAGATGAGGAGGAATCGTATGCGAATGACAAAGCAGAGGGCTCTTGCGGCGGCGGTCGCGCTCACACTTTCGGGCACGGCACACGCCGTCTATGCAGAGGATACGCAGACGCAAAAAGAAGGCTATGAGACAGCTCCCATTGTGGTGACGGCATCGGGCTTTGAGGAGGATGTGCGCTTTGCACCCGCGAGCATCTCGGTCATCAAGGCGGATGAGATCGCGCAGCGCGGCTATACAGATCTCCGTCAGGTGCTTGATATGGTGGAGGGGGTCGACACGTTCGGCGCGACGGGGCGGTTCGATACGCCCGCGGTCTCGATTCGTGGGATGGACGACGGCTATACGCTGCTCCTCGTGGATGGGGTAGCGCAGGTGGGACCGGGCATCGCGGGCGGGATGATGCGCAGCTTCAACCAGCTCGCGAACACGAGCCTGCCCACACCGAGCCAGATCGAGCGCATCGAGGTGGTGCGCGGCCCGATGTCGACGCTCTACGGCTCGGATGCGATGGGCGGTGTCATCAACATCATCACAAAGAAGGTGACGGACGAGTTCCACGGCTCTGTCTCCGTCGGCAGCATCCTTGAGACGACGGACGGCAAGTCGAACACGATGAAGTACAACTTCAACGCGGCGGGGCCCATTACACGCGGCAAGGTCGGGATGCAGATGCGCGGCAGCTATCTGAAACGCGGCCCATCGGCATTCGGTGTGGACAAGGAGAAGCGCGACTACGACAACTGGAATCTCGGGACGCGCGTGACCTACACGCCCGCCGCAGGGCACAGCTACTATCTCGACATCGACCGCGGGCAGAATATGCGCGACGGTGATTTTGCCCAGCGCGGCAAAATGAAGCCGCCCTCCCCGCCCGCACCGCCGAACGCACAGGTGGTGACGAAGCTCGACGGCGATGTCGCGCAGCGGTTCGACCGCATGAAGATCGTGCTCGGCGCGGAGAACAAGGTCGGCAAGGAGGGGACGTGGACGAATACCCTGTCCTTTCTGCGCAATGAGATGCACCTCGATGCAGATCTGACGGGGACGGCAAAGCCCTCCATTATGCCCCTCGCGATTCCGATCCGCTCGTCGATCCGCAACAATGTGAAAAATGATTTTGTTACGTTCGACACAAAATATGTGACCCCGCTCGGAGACGATCACACACTGGCGGTAGGGGCACGCTGGCAGCGCGAGGGCGTGGACTACCACCTGCGCCGCACGATCGCGCCGAGGGGCTCTGCTCCGCCCCAGTTCGCTCAGATGATGCGTCAGCGCAGCTCGAACGACAACGGCAGCCTCTCGCGTTCGAGCTGGGCGCTCTACGGCGAGGATACGTGGGCGCTCACGAAGAAGCTCGTCTTTACCTACGGTCTGCGCTACGATCATCCCGAGGACTACGACGACAATCTCAGCCCACGCGGCTACCTCATCTATATGCCGAACCGCAACTTCACGGTGAAGGGCGGCGTTGCAACGGGGTATAAAGCTCCGACCATGCTCCAGTCCGCGCCCGTGGACATCCACCTCAATATCACGGGCGAGATCTATCGCGGCAATACGGGGTTGAAGCCGGAAAAGTCGACGACGGAGGAAATCGGGTTCTACTACCACAACGAGCACGATACGGATGCACACGTGACATTCTTCCACACGGATTTCAAGAACAAGATCGACCTCAGTGATGCGGTGAATGTCGCGGGCATCGTTCCTGTCCGCACCTACGAGAATGTCGGCAAGGCACGCATTCACGGCGTAGAGGTCGGAACGAAGTTCGCGATCGCGCCAAAGGTGTCGGCGGGACTGAACTGGACGCTGCTCACCAGTCAGATAAAGAGCGGCAAGAATGTCGGTCAGCCGCTGCGCTCCACACCGAAGCAGGCGGTCAACCTGAGACTCGACTGGATGCCGACGGATGCGACGGATGTCTGGCTCAGTGCGCAGTACCGCAGTGGGATGTACCGCTCGAAGCAGGCAGCCGGGATCGCCTCGCACTATCGTCCGTTCACCGTCCTCAACATGGGCGTGACGCACAAGCTGCGTGACGGGCTCTCCATGCAGTTCGCTGTCAACAATCTGCTGAACCGCAACTTCGACCAGACCAGGACGGCGGCAGACGGCACGAAGTACGGCGACTACTATGACGAGATCGACGCAGACGGCATCGCGGGCGGCTCGTATCTCTCCCGCCGCAGCTACTGGCTCGGTCTGACATACGACTTCTGATGATCGGATAAAGGAAGCACTGATAAATTCAGCGCCGCCATCTTGACGCATCTTTTTCGCCCGCACTTCGCCCTCGATCCTCCACATAGCTCTTGCTATGCGTCCGGTTTGCCTCCTTGTTCGGACAAAAAATCTACGCCAATCTGAGGGTCTATTTTATCAGCTTCTTTGTATTCATAAAATAAATAACGATAAATATGTATAAATAACTATAAAAGGAAAACAATTAAGAAAAATAATTTAAGCTGTGTACATCGTTTCGTGCGTGACGCTCTGCAATCCATGCCTTAAGGCGGGCGGGATCGCTGTTCAGCACGAGTTCCTCGGGGAAATCAATGTCCGCGAGAATGGCGTGCGTATGGCTGTGCTCCCCCACATCGATGTCAATGTGTGCATCGCTGCCGATGAGGATGTGTGCGCCGTGACGGCGGCAGGCGGCAAGGAGATCCCGTGCGAGGAGTTCCGAGCCCTTGCGCGGGCCGTCCGGGTTGTGCGAGGCGTTGTTTGCCTCGATGAGGACGTGCTCTGCGGCGGCGGCACGGGCGAGCGCATCGAAGTCTACGGGATAGGCGGGGTTGTCGGGGTGTCCGATGACCGTGACGTAGGGATTTGCCATTGCACCGAGGAGGGCTCGTGTATTCTCCTCCTGCGTGCAGGGCGCAATCACGACATCATGCAGACTTGCGATGGTGTAGTGCATTTTTTGCAGGACGCGCTCGGGCAGATCGACCCTGCCCTCGTCGTCCATGATGTTCAGCTCCGCGCCCATGATGATGTCGATGCCGTAGGCGGCGGGGCGGATGACCTTGAAGTTGCGAAAGTACATCTCGTGAAACGTGCCGGGCAGCGCGGGCGCATGGTCGGAGATGCCGACGAGGGCGAGCCCCTTCTCCTTTGCCATCGTCGCGATCTCGCGGATCGTGCTGTAGGCGTGCATACTGGCGATGCTGTGCGTGTGGATGTCGATGATGTCGGTCACGAAAGCCTCCGATCTTTTATCTTGCAGATTTGATGATGCTTTGCTATAATAAGAACAGAAGGAACGCCTCGGGCGGTGTCTTTCCAGAATCGCGTGTTTTTCTATGAACCGCTCAACTGGTCAGAGCTGGGCGGTTATTTCTTTTGGCTTATCGCAAGCACGTAGCCTGTTGCCACGATGAGTAGTACAATCGCGCCAATTTCGCTCATAGCTGCTCACCCCCTTTCGGGGGAAAGACACCGCCGTTGTCCGAGGACGTTCCATTTCTATTATAGACATAACCAACGAAAAAAAGCAATATGTTCTCATAAAAATGCCCCGCAGATGTGCTGCAGGGCATTTTGTATTCGTATTCCTAGGGAATCGCTGATAAAATGAAGTCCGTCAGATTGGCGTAGATTTTTCGTCCTGTCAAGGAGACAAACCGGACGCATAGCCAAAGCTATGTGGAGGATTTGTCGACAAAGAGAGGGCGAAAAAGATGCGTCAAGATGGCGGTGCTGAATTTATCAGTGCTTCCCTAGAGCTTAAACTTGTTCGTCGTATTCTGCAGGTCGGTCGCGAGCATGGCGAGGGACTGGGAGGCGGAGGCAATCTCTTCGCTTGATGCAGACTGCGACTCGGACGAGGAGGAGATGCTCTGCATATGGTCCGCAGTCTTCTCCGTGATCTCGTTCACCATGGTGGTGGACTGGATAATCAGCTCCGTGCCCTGTGTGACGGTCTGCATGGACTTGCTGATGTTGGCAATCTGCTCCTTCATCTCCTCGACCATGCGCGTGATGTTCTCGAACTGTGTGCCGACCTCGCGGATGGCAGCCGTACCCGCCTGCACCTCGCTCGTTCCGCCCTGCATTGCACTGACGGCCTGTGCCGTGTCGCGCTGAACACCTGCGATGCGCTCCTTGATCTGATCCGCTGCCGTGCGGGACTGCTCGGCGAGCTTGCGAACCTCCTCGGCGACGACGGCGAAGCCGCGTCCCGTCTCCCCTGCACGCGCTGCCTCGATGGCGGCGTTGAGGGCGAGGAGGTTGGTCTGGTCGGCGATGGCGGAGATGGTCTCGACGATCTCGCCGATCTGCTTGGAACTCTCGCCAAGTTTCCCGACGACCTCGGCGGAGCGCAGGACGCTCTGCTCGATGCCGTTCATCTTTGTCATGGCATCGTTCATGAGAGCTTCGCCCTTTTCGGCGGCCTCGGCGGTCGCGGTCGAGCTGCCCGCAACACGCTCCGCCTCGTGCGTGACACGCTCGATGTCGCCCGAGACGATGCCGATGTTCTTCTTCGCGCCCGCGAGGCTCTCGAGCTGGCGCTCCGTGCCGTCGGCGACGCTCGCGACCGTACCGGCAATCACAGTCGCGGACTCCGCCATCTGGTGCGCGCCCGCCGTGAGCTGCTGCGAGGCGGCGGCAAGCTGCTCGGCAGTACCGGCGACCTGGCGGATGACGTTACGGATGTTCTTCATCATCGTGTTGAAGTTCGCAGCGAGCTGCCCAAGCTCATCCTGCGAGGTGACCGGCAGGTCGTTCTGACTGAGGTCGCCCTTGGCGAGGGCGTCGATGTGATGCATGAGACGTTCGGTCGCGCCCGTGATGGTCGTAGCAAAGCGCAGGAGGGCAAAGATGATGCCCGCCACGAGCAGGATACCGATGAGGCTCAGCACGCTGTAGGTCGTCTTGAGACTTACGAGCTGCGCAAAGGCAACGCTCTCGGGTACGGTGACAGCGACAATCCAACCGGTGGAAGCGACGGTCGCATACGCAATGATCTGTTGTTCGCCGTCCTTTTCCGTGACGAAATAGCCGTTCTTGTTCTGCACCATTGCAGCAAATTTTTCCTTCAGAACGGGGTTCTCATCCACTTTTTTCATCGCCATGCCCTCGGTGGATGCAATGATGAGACCGCTCGGGGCGACCACAATGCCAGCTCCCTCGCCGTGATATTTCAGAGCGTTGACGCGTTCGGCAAGTGTGTCGAGGCTAAGGTCTGCAGCGACGACACCGCTTTGGTAGGGGGTGGCGACGGAGACGACCATCTTCTTCGTGCGTGCGTCCTCATAGACTTCGGTGAAGATCGGACCGCCCGCTGCTCTGGCCGCTTTGTACCACGGGCGTTCGCGTGGATCGCGCTTGCCGGTGACATTGCCCGCGAGTCCGCTGATAAAACGTCCGTCCTCCCCGCCGTAGTAAAAGCTGAGAATGTCCTTGTCATGCAGGGGGAACTGCATGATCTCCTGCTCCAACGTAACGGGGTTGTCGCCGATGAGGGAGATGAGCTCCGCACCGCTCTTGACCTGTTTCTGCTTGTCGAGCAGCCAGCCCTCGATGACGGCGGCTTCTTTGCCCAACGTGGCTTCAATCTCATTGGAGGTGCTCTCCTCAAGTGCTGTCTTTGCCTTGTAATACCCAATGCCGCAGATCACAACGACAAGCAGTGCCATAAAAGTGCCTACAACGAGAAGCTTTTGCTTAATGCTCAAAATATTCACACCCTCTCATATCTTTTATGATTCATTAAGATTCTACAGTATTTTTCGACGGGAATCAAGCCTTATGTCCTATTTTTAAGGAATCGCTGATAAAATGAAGTCCGTCAGATTGGCGTAGATTTTTTCGTCCGAACAAGGAGACAAACCGGACGCATAGCAAGGGCTATGTGGAGGATTTGTCGACACAGTGCGGGCAAAAAAGATGCGCTAAGATGGCGCGGCTGAATTTATCAGTGCTTCCTTAAATCGTCTAACAATAAAAAGAGGAATAAGTATGCACAACATTCCGAAAAAACGTTGTTGCGCGGAAGGGGAATATATGGTAGGATAGGGCGTGTTTTGTCATACGCTGCGGAGAGTCAGGGAGTCACGGATACGACAGACCGTCGGCTTGGTGCAGATTTTTGTTCGGCCAAGGAGACAAGCCGGCCGCATAACAACGGCGATGTGGAGGATGTCGGGGCAAAGATCGGGCGAAAAAGATGCGCTGCGTCGGCACTACTGAATGGATCCGTGCTTCCGTCAAGCACCTCTGACGGCAGAAGTTCAATTTCATAGGAGGTTCATCATGCACGATGAAAAAAGGGCGGCGGACGCCATCGCTCGTGAGGCGAGGCGTACCGCTGCCGCAGGGATTCTCTTTGCCGTCCTCTGGACGGCACTTGGCTTCGGTCTTGCAGAGATCGATGTGACGATCGCGGGATTCCCACTCTGGGCGGTTACGTCAACGGTCGGCGTGCTCGCTGTGGGGGCTGTGCTCGCCGTCTATCTGGCAGTTGCAGCGGAGGATGTTCCCCTCGATGAACGCGGAGAGGGGGCGACACGATGAACGGGAATCTCATGGTGCTCCTGCCACTCCTCGGTTTCATGGCGGCAATGCTCGCGCTCGGCATCTATGTGCGGCGGCAGAGCCACGCGGGCGGCTTCCTCTCGGGCTACTTCGTCGGCGGACAGACGCTCGGTGCATTCGTGCTCGCAATGACGATGGTCGCGACCTACAGCTCGGTCAGCTCGTTTGTCGGGGGCCCCGGTATGGCATACGAGATCGGCTTTGGCTGGATCTACATGGCGGTCATCCAGACCATGACGATCTTCCTCGTGCTCGGTATCTTCGGCAAGAAGGTCGCACGTCTGGCGCGGCGCATCCACGCCGTCACCATTGTCGATATCATTCGTCACCGCTATCAGTCGGACGCTCTTGCGGCACTCGCGGCATTCGCCATCGTGATTTTCTTTGCCGCGTCGATGGTCGCACAGTTCGTCGGTGGGGCGCAGCTCTTTGCCGCCGTCACGGGCTACAGCTACGAACTCGGATTGGTGCTGTTCGGCATTGTGGTTGTTGTCTATACGTCGATTGGCGGATTTCGCGCCGTTGCACTGACAGATACCTGCTGTGCGATTGTCATGATGCTCGGCATTGTCCTGCTCTTTTACTATGTGCTTGAGGCGGGCGGAGGGCTCGCGGCGATTCTCGCGAATCTGCGTGCGGCACATCCCGAGATGCTGACACCAACGGCGGCGGGACGTATGCCCATCTCCCTTTACATCTCACAGTGGCTGCTCGTCGGTGCGCTTACCATCGCCCTGCCGCAGTCGGTTGTGCGCGGCATCAGCTATCGGAGCAGCCGCGATATGCACCGTGCGATGATCATCGGCACGGTTGTCATCGCCTTTATGAACATCGCCGTGAACCTCGTCGGTGTGCTCGGACGCGGGGTGCTCGGTGTCGATGCAAAGGCTCTCGGTGGTGTGGACAGTGTCATCCCGCAGCTCATGGCACAGGTCATGCCGGCCGAACTCCTCGGATTTGCTATCATCGGGCCGCTTGCAGCGTCGATCTCCACCATCTCGGGCGTGCTCATCGTCGCTTCGTCTGCGGTGGTGAAGGATGTCTACCTCCACCATCAGCAGCAGCGCGGCAAATGCGTCGAGGAAAAGACGCTGCGCCGGCTCTCCATGGGCGTCACCGCCGCGCTCGGCATCATCGTGTTCGTGCTTGCCATTGCGCCGCCGTCGCTCATCTGGCTCATCAATATGTTCGCGTTCGGCGGACTTGAGACGGCGTTCTTCTGGGTGCTCGTCTTTGGGCTCTTTACCACATGGTCGCGGCGCATGGGCGCACTCGCCGCAATGGGCGGCGGCACGCTCATCTACTGCGCGGCGATGGCGGCGGGATTCAAGCCGTTCGGGCTGCACCCCATCGCCGTCGGCATCACCGCCTCGCTCGTCCTCTTCCTCGCGGGAAGCTGGTGGGAGCGGAGCAGGGAGACTTGACAAGATTTTTCGGTGTGGGTATAATAAAGACACAAAAAGAGTGACTGACGAGTAGGAACGTCGGTCTCTCCCGAATAACTTCATTAGTTGAAGGAAGAGCTTTCGTCACCTTGTATGTAAGGCTCTTTTTTCTTGTCTACCTAGAGAACAAGAATATGATGTTGACCGCGAGCGTTGCCGCCGCTAGCACGAGCGAGAGTATTTCATACAGGCTCATGCACATCACCTCCCTTGCGGGAGAAAACCTGCGATCGTCAGCCACACATTCAGTATAGCACAAAGTTTCTAAAGACGGAATAGGCGCGTTGCCTTTCCGTTTTTTCTTGTCTATGATCCTGTGACAAGCGGCAGAAAGTACGCCTCCGTCCCCGCGATCTCAGCGGGGGAGAAGCGTGCGCCGACGGCAGAGGGCGTGTCAAAGAGCATGAAGCACGAGAGGGGCAGACACCCCTCGGTCGTGCCGGAGTCGACGGCATGGACGAAGCGCGGCTGACGGACGAGGTCCTGATACATTGCCGCGCGGCTTGGGCGGCAGATGATCTCGTCCACGTTGTCGGGCTGCTTCTCATGCACGGTTTTCGCGTGGTCGCCCTGCTTTTCGACCAGACGGACGTTCTTCCCCTCGCGCCCCCAGCTCTCCTTGCGGATGTATGTGCCGTCCATGAGCGCGACGAAATCCTCCACTGAGCGCTGCTCTGCGTCCGCTTTGCCTCCTTGTTCGGACGAAAAAATCTACGCCAATCTGAGAGACTATGTTATCAGCGATTCCCTACAGCGAGAACACGATGCCCTCCACGATCAGCACCATCGCGGATGCCCCCGCCGCACAGCGGAAAAGGCTCGCGCCGTTCCACGCGAGATAGAGGGCAAAGACGAATGCCGCCGCGCCCGCGACGGGGGTGCGGGTCGCCTCTACAATGGCGGGGAAGGTCATGACGGCAAGGGTCACATAGGGGACGTAAAAGAGGAAGGAGCGGATGAATACATTCTTGATCTCGCGCCGCAGGAGGAGTGCGGGGGTCAGACGAATCGCAAGCGTCACCGCGCTCATGACGGCGATGTAGAGCCAGATGTCAGGCATGGTCGTCCTCCTGTTCCGTGTCGATCGGGAAGAGAGCCGCACCGACCCCCGCGATGAGGAGCGTGAGGAGGATCGTGCGCGTGCCGCCCGAGAGCTCGCTCGTGACGGGCGCATAGGTTGCCGCGAGCGAGAGAGCGCAGCTCGCCAGCACCATACTGCCGATGGGGCGGCTCCGCTTCGCGGCAGGGAGGACGACCCAGACGAACATCCCGTAGAGGGTGACCGAGAGTGCAGAGACAACGGCGGCGGGGAGGATGCCGCCCGCGAGGATGCCCGCCGACGTGCCTCCCGCCCACGCGGGCACGGAGATCGCCATTGCACCGTAGTTGTAGTAGGGGTTGAGTGCTCCGCCGCGTGCGACCGTGATGCCGAAGATCTCATCCGTCACGCCGAAGCTCACGGCGAGCCGATGGAGGAGTGATGTCTCGGGCGCGAACCGCTGCGTCAGTGCCGCCGCCATGAGAAAGTAGCGTGCGTTTGCAACGAGCGTCAGCACGGCGATCTCAAGGTAGGGTGCCTGTGCCGCAATCACGGTAAAGCCCGCGTACTCGCCCGCAGAGGCGATGTTGACCGCACTCGTCACGAAGCCCTGCGACGGGGTCAGCCCCGCCGTCTTCGCGAGAATGCCGAGCGTGAACGCCACGACGAAATAGCCGAGCGCAATCGGCACACCATCGTGTACGCCCGCCATGAACACCGAGCACCGCGATGTGTCAAGTCTTTCCTCCATCATCGTCACCTCACAGATTGATTTTCTTATTGTAGAATAAATCTGTCATTTTGTAAATTGGCGCACAATAAAAAAGAGGTTGTTGCACGAGGGCACTTTTGCAGCACCTCATGCAACCGCCCCCTTTTTGTTTGTGCGTATCTCAGCCCATCTCGTAGCCCGCGTCGTCGAGGACGGCGGCAAGCTCCGTGTCGGGGATGTCGCGGGCGGCGGTGAAGGTCGCCGTCCCTGCTTCGAGGTTGACGTTCACATCACTGACACCGTCCATACCGCTGAGTGCTTTCGTAACGTGCTTGACGCAGTGCGGGCAGGTCATGCCCTTGACATTGATGGTCTTTTCCATGGGTAAATCGTCCTTTCCCTGTGCGGCGGCAGTGTCCGCCGTTTCTTCATGTATCTCATCCATCGCAAAAGTGATGGGGCTTACCGTGACCTCGTGACGCGTGTGCGCCGTCTCCGCTGCAGGTGCGTGTTCGATGGCGAACAGGCGCAGACGCAGCGCGTTCAGCACAACGCAGACGCTTGACAGGCTCATCGCCGCCGCGCCAATCATGGGCGAGAGCTTGATGCCAAAGGCGGGATAGAGGACGCCCGCCGCGAGCGGGATGCCGATGACGTTGTAGAAGAACGCCCAAAAGAGGTTCTCCTTGATGTTCCGCATAACGCTGCGCGACAGACGGATCGCGCTCACAGCATCGAGGAGGTCACTCCGCACGAGCACCGCGTCTGCGCTGTCGATGGCGACATCCGTGCCCGCGCCGATGGCGATGCCGAGATCTGCCTGTACGAGCGCGGGCGCATCGTTCACACCGTCGCCGATCATGGCGACGCGGCGACCCTCGTGCTGCAGATGCTCCACATGGGCGCGTTTGTCCGCAGGGAGAACGCCCGCAATCACCTCCGTGATGCCGAGCCGCGCGGCAATCGCCCGTGCCGTGCGCTCGTCGTCGCCCGTCAGCATGACGGGCATGAGGTTCATCGCCTTCATCTGCGCGACCGCCGCCGCACTCGTCGGCTTCTCCGCATCGCGCACACCGAGGAGACCGACGATGCGCCCCGCACGCACGACAATGAGTGCCGTCTCGCCGCGCTCTGCCATCTCCGCACGCGCCGTCTCGACCGCGTCCGCGAGCGGGATGCCGAGCTCTACGAGGAGCGCCGCATTGCCCGCCGCACAGTCCACGCCCGCCACACGCGCACGCACACCCTTGCCGAACACCGCCGCGAAATCCGCAGCAGCGGGAACGGTCAGCCCCCTCTCCGCAGCATAGCCCGTAATCGCTGCTGCAATCGGGTGCTCGCTGCCCTGCTCAAGCGCGGCTGCAAGTGCGACAAGTGCGTCGGCATCCATCCCGACGGGACGGATGCTGACGAGCTGCGGGCGACCCTCGGTGAGCGTGCCCGTCTTGTCCATCAGCACCGCGCTGATGTTCCCCGCCGTCTCCAATGCCTCGCCCGACTTGATGAGGATGCCGTGCGCTGCGCCGCGCCCCGTGCCGACCATGATCGCGACGGGGGTTGCAAGCCCGAGTGCACAGGGGCAGGAGATGACGAGAATCGAGATCGTGATGGAAAATGCGAACTCCACCGTCGCGCCCATCATGAGCCAGATCGCGCCCGCCGTGAGGGCAATCGCAATCACGACGGGGACAAAGACCGCCGAGACACGGTCGGCAAGGCGTGCGATGGGTGCCTTTGACCCGCTCGCATCATCCACCAGACGGATGAGCTGACGGATCGTCGTGTCCTCACCGACACGCGTTGCGGTGAAGCGGATCGTCCCCTCGACGTTCAGCGTGCCCGAGGTCACGGAGTCGCCCGCCGTTTTCGGAACGGGCATGGATTCACCCGTCACGGCGGATTCGTCGATGCTCGTCGCACCGTCCGTCACCGTTCCGTCCACGGGAATGCGTGCGCCGGGACGCACGATGACCGTATCGCCGAGGACGAGCGTCGCCACAGGCACGACCTGCTCCACACCGCCGCGCACGACCGTCGCCTCGGCGGGTGCGAGCTGCATGAGGGCGCGGAGTGCGCCCGTCGTCTGCCCCTTTGCCCGCGCTTCGAGGTATTTACCGACTGTGATAAGCGTTACGATCATGCCCGCCGACTCGAAATAGAGGTTCGTGCTGTACTCCGCCGCGAGCGCGAGATCGCCGTGCCCCAGCCCCCAGCTCATGCGGAACATCGCGAACACGCCGAACAGCGCGGATGCCATCGAGCCGATCCCGACGAGCGTGTCCATATTCGGCGCACCGTGCAGGAGATTGCGGAATCCATTGACATAGTATAGACGATTCACATACATGATCGGGAGAACGAGCATGAACTGTGCAAGTGCGAACGACAGCACATTCTCCGCGCCCCAGAAAACTTCCTGGAATCCCGCCGCGTAGGGCACGCCCCACATCGCGAGCATTGGACTCATCGCCAGATACATCGTCGGCAGGAGGAAGAGGATGGACGTGAGAAGCCGCGACCGCATGGCACGCGTCGCCCTCTCTGCGGCATCCGCCCCCGCATCCGCTGCGCTTCCCCTCTGCGGGGCTGCCTGTGTGCCATCCCCGCCCTTTACACTCGCGCCGTATCCCGCGTCCTCGATTGCGGCGATGATCGCGGCGGGGCTTGTGACTCCTGCATCATAGGCGAGCGTCATCGTATTCGTCAGGAGATTGACGGAGACATCCGCCGTTCCCTCCATCTTCTTTACGGCGCGTTCCACCCGCGCCGAACACGCCGAGCAGGTCATGCCCGTCACGTTGAATGTTTCTTTTTTCATAGACTGCCTCTGTTGAACGTTTTTTGTTACAGTATAACATTCCTGTCAAGTACAAATAGTAATGAGAAAAATTTCAAAACAGATTGCACTAAAAGATGATAAATGTTATCATTGGAGAAGCAAAAGAAAATCACCCAAAGGAGGTTTTTACATGGCAAAGATTGCAGTTGTATTTTGGAGCGGCTCGGGCAATACCGAGACGATGGCGAACGCGGTCATGGAAGGGATTGCGAAGGGCGGTGCGGAGGGCGAGCTCATCCGCGTCGGCGACTTCTCCGCTGAACGCATCGCGGACTACGACGGTATCCTTATGGGCTGCCCCGCCTGCGGTACGGAGGAGCTCGACGAGGGCGAGTTCGAGCCGTTCTTCGTCGAGGCGGAGAACCATCTGAAGGACGTGAAGATTGGGCTGTTCGGCTCGTACGGCTGGGGCGGCGGCGCGTTCATGGAGACGTGGACACAGCGCACGAAGGATGCAGGGGCAACGATGATCGCGGACGGCGTAACCTGTGAGACGGAGCCGGACGACGATGCCATCACACGCTGCGAGGAACTGGGCGCGGCGATGGCACAGGCGGTCGGTTGAGACAGCGCATCGAAACAAAAGAGGACTGCCGCACGAATGTCAGCTTCGTGCAGCAGCCCTTTATTTTTCGTCACAAGTGCCCCCTATCTCAGCAGAGCAGGATTGAGGCATCCGTATCTCATATATTCTTCGCAATGATTGCGCCGATCACAGCACCTGCGATAATCGCCGTGTTGACGCTGCCCTGCGAGTACTTCTTGCCGCCCTTGCGGTTCTTGCGATGACCGCCCCATGCGAACTGCTGTACCTCCGCACGCCCGTCCATACCCGTGTATGCCGCACGCTCCTGCTGCGGCACACGCAGTGGATGAGCGGAGGCCTCCGCCGCGCCGAGCCCGCCATAGCCGAGCACACCGACAAGTGCTAGAACTGCGGTTTTCTTCATCATCTTCATCGTCATCATGTGAATCCCGTCCTTTCAGAGGGTGACTTCTCTTCCCGTTGTAAAGGAAGCACTGATAAATTCAGCGCCGCCATCTTGACGCATCTTTTTTGCCCGCACTGTGCCCTCGATCCTCCACATAG
>NZ_DBHIVL010000028.1:0-29223 GCF_057271695.1 Centipeda sp. (in: firmicutes) | reverse complement strand
TTTTTGCACAAAATTGAGGCTGCTGCACGTTGGTTTCGTGCAACAGCCCCTTTTTATGTCCCCGGGGGATCAGATTTTGAACTTTTGAACGCCTTTTTTGAGTTCCTGTGCGAGCGTGGAGAGGGCTCCGGTGGAGGCTGCGATCTCAGTGTTCGCGGCTGCCTGTTCCTCGGCAAGCGCGGAGACGTCGGTCGCCTCCTGATGGATGAGGTGTGAGACTTTGTGCAGACGGTGGATCGCATCCATTGCGTTATCTGCGCCCGTGCGCGTCTGCCGACTTGCAACGGCGATCTTTTCGATCTCGGCGGTCAGGCTCTGGATGAGCGCGGCGATGGTGTCGAATTTGCCGCCCGCCTCCTTGACCTGTGCGACGTTCTCCTTGACATCCGCCTGCTGTTCCTTCGTGAGGTCGAATGCCGTCTGGATCTGCGCGGAGTTGTTGCTGATGATGCCGTTGATCTGCTGGGCGGCAGACTCGGACTCCTCCGCGAGCTTCCTGACTTCCTCGGCGACGATGGCGAAGCCGCGTCCCTGTTCGCCTGCACGCGCCGCCTCGATTGCGGCGTTGAGCGCAAGCAGCTTCGTCTGCCCTGCGATATTTGTGATGACTTCGTTGATGTCGGCAATCCGTTTCGATCCGTCGTAGAGTTACTGCACTGCCCCCGCGACGTGCATTGCACCGGCAGCAATGCGTTCGACCCCGCACACGAGGTCGTTGAGCATTTCGCGGCCCTTCTGCGTTTCGGCGTGTGTGGATTCAGCGGCGGCGGTTACGTCGGTGACGGACTGTGCGACGATTTCCATCTGCCCCGTCGTTTCCTGTGCCTTTGTCGTGGCTTCCTCGACAATGCGGCTCTGCTCTGCGGTCTGCTCGGCGATGCTGATGACGGCGGCTGCAGAAGACTGGGATGCTGCAGCGGTGGTCGAGGTGCTCGCGGAGAGGTTGTTCGATGCGGTGGACACCTGCTCGGAGGCACGTATTGTTCCCGCGACCATGTCGCGCAGGATACGCACCATCTTGGCGTAGTTGTTCTGGAGCGAGCCGATCTCGTCCGTGCGGTCGCTTTCCTCCAGAGACTGCGAGAGGTCGCCGCCTGCCATCTTGGTGATCGTGGCATCGAGTGCGAATATCGGCTTTGTGATGTCGCGGATGAAGAGTGTGACGATGCCGCCGAGGATGAGGAAGGCGATAACGCTGACGAGCACGATGACAAGAGAGACGTGTGCCACGGGGGCGAATGCCTCGTCATGCGGGACGTTTACGACGACCGTCCAGCCCGTTGTGCCGACCGGGCTGGCGGCAAAATACATATGCGCTCCGTCGAACTCGGCTTCAAACAGTTCGTCCTTGCCGGACATGAGCCGTGCGGCGAGATCCTTGTACTTGCCGCCGTCCAGTTCCGTGATGGACGGCCCCTTGAACTCGTGGGAGCGATGATAGACGAACTCGCCCTTGGGACCAAGGACGAACACCGAGCCGGTCTCGCCGATTTGGATCTTGTCAAAGAGGTTCATGACCTCGGCGAGGGAGATGTCCAAGCCAATGACAGCAACGAGTGAACCGTTCTGCGTCATGGGTCTGCCGAGCGTAACGGTGATGCCCGTGCCGGCAACGGTTGACCAGTAGGGCTCGGTCATGAAGGTGCTGCCCGTTGCGACCGCACCCTTGAACCACGGACGCGTGCTCGCGTCGAATCCTTCCGCCACGCCGTCCTTTGTAAGCATCACACCGCTCGGGTCGGAGTAGAGGAGGATCGAGGCTTTGTCTTTCTTTGAGATCGCTTGGAACGCTGCGTTCATATCCTCGGGCGCGGGCACCTTGTCGTTCCACGCGATGCCGACGGAGTCCAGCATCGCCACACGCTGTTCGATGAAGTCGTCGAGTGCCGTCTTGCAGTGTGCCGCTGTCTCGCGCATGATGGTTGCGGTGGCTGTCTCAATAGCGTCGCTCGCAATCGTGCGGACAATAAGTCCGAGGATGAGAAATGCGAGGAGTAGGGGGACGCCAATCCCGATCATAAGTTTCGGACGCAGTTTCATAAGAGTTTCTCCTCATTCATGATGTGTTCTTCGGCTTGCTTTTGATGTGATTGGACTACATGGGGACAGCTCCTTTCCGAGCGGATTTGCTATAGGATTATAGCATGAATCTGTTATTATTGCTATCAAAAAGTGATTTTTTTTTTTTGATTCACATTTTACCCGGCGTGCGGCGACCTCTATTGCCGCCTTGTCAAGATGGGGGGAACATGATAAAATAGGGCGAATCACATCCATATCGAAACGATCAGAGGAGAGATCTATGCGCTGGAACATCCGGATCCTCGACAAATACATCTTTCGGGAGGTCTTTCTGTCCTTCCTCTTTGCGATCTGCGCGTTCTCGGCGGTCTTCATCGGCTCGGGCACGCTCTTTCGCATTGCGCAGTACATCACGGACTACGGTGCGTCCCTGCCGTCGGTCATCAAGATCTTCGTATTCAGTCTGCCCGGTGTCGTCATGTGGACGTTCCCGATGTCGATGCTGCTCGCGAGTCTCCTGACATTCGGACGGCTCTCGTCCGCGAGTGAGATTACGGCGATGAAGTCCTGCGGCATCGGGTTCGGACGCATCGCCGCGCCCGCGATTCTGCTTGGCTTCGTCGTGAGTGTCGGCGCGATTCTCTTTAACGAGCACGTTGTCCCGCGCGCGAATACGGCATATCGAAATGTGATCTACTATGAGATCGAGGGCAACTCCGGCATGAAGTCGCAGGAGCACCTTATCATCAAGGAGATTGCGGACGGTAAAATTCAGCGGCTTGTCTACGCGCGCTCCTATGATGCGGAGCTGCAGCGCCTTACGGGGGTGAGTCTGCAAATTTTCGGTACGGACGGCAAGGTCACGCACGTTGAGAACGCGGAGTACGCAGAGTGGACGGGCACGGAGTGGATCATGCACAAGGGCGATGTCTACGACATTGCGGACGAGCATATCGAGCGGCGGATGCGCTTTGAGCGGCAGGTGCTGCCCGTGCAGAAGGATCCGCGCCAGATCATCCGCGAGCAGAAGTCTCCCGAGGAGATGACGATGCGCGAGCTGCGCCACCAGATCGCGCTCATGCAGACGCAGTATGTCAACACGACGAAGCTCGAGACGGAGCTCTATCAACGCATTTCGATTCCGATGGCGAGCCTCATCTTCACGCTGATCGGTGTGCCGCTCGGACTTCAGCCGACGCGCAACTCCTCGTCGGCGGGCTTTGCGATGAGCGTCATCATCATCTTTATCTACTATGCGCTCATGACGATGGGCAACGCATTTGCACGCGGAGAGGTGCTGCCTGCGCTGCCGGCGGTCTGGCTGCCGAATATCGTCGGCGTGATTGCGGGCGGGATTCTCCTGCGGCGTGCATCGCAATAACTTTTAGGAATCGCTGATAAAATGAAGTCCGTCAGATTGGCGTAGATTTTTTCGTCCGAACAAGGAGGCAAACCGGACGCATAGCCAAAGCTATGTGGAGGATTTGCAGGCGTTGTGCGGGCAAAAAAGATGCGTCAAGATGATGGTGCTGAATTTATCAGTGCTTCCTTTATTATGGAAAGGGGGTGACGCGCCATGTATGGTATCACACTCATTCTCGTACTCGCTGTCGTGGGCGGTGTCATCGCCTTTATCGGCGACCGTCTCGGCACGCGCATCGGGAAAAAGAAGCTGTCAATTTTCGGGCTGCGCCCGCGCCATACGGCGGTCATTGTCACGATTTTTACGGGGATCTGCATCACGGCGGTGACGTTCGGCATCATGGCGGCAGTGTCCGAGAATGTCCGCACGGCACTCTTTGGTATGGATCGTCTGAATGCCTTGATCGCGGATACGCGTGCGGCACTTGACTTTACCTCAGGGGAGCTCGAGCGTGCGCAGAGTGAGCAGGCGCTGGCGAGCAGTGAGCTGAAAAAATCGGAAGAGGAGATCGCACGTCTGAGTGGTGAACAGGCGGATCTGCGTACCGAGTCGGATCGACTCTCGGCGGGCAACCGTGCGCTCATGATGGAAAAGGAGGGGCTGATCTCCCTCAACGGACGTCTCTCGGGCGAGAACGAGACGCTGCAGGCGGATATTCAAGCCCTTGGTGTGCGTGCAAACGAACTGCGCGAGAACATCCTGAATCTGCGCGAGAACATCCTGAACCTGCGCGAGGGCAACATTGTCTATCAGGCGGGGGAGATCATCGCGAGCGGGACGATTCCCGCAGGGCTCTCGCACGATGAGATTGAGCGCGGGATGGCGGGGATTGCCCAGCTTGGAACGCGCAACATCTCGACGCGTCTCGGCGAGAACCACACGGATCAGGATATCTGGATTTATAGTCCTGAGTATGATGCTGCTGTAAAGGCGATTGAGCAGAGCTCTGTCGATATGATTGTACGCATTGTGGCGGCGGGGAATCTCGTGCGCGGCGACGAGATCCGCGCCTCCATCGAGCTCTATCCGAACCGTATCATCTATCATGACGGTGAGCTCATCATCGCGCGTGTCTACGCTCCTGAGGGGCTCGGGAACGCCGCTGAGCAGTCGGTCATGGCGTTCTTGCGCGAGGTCAATGCGGCGGCATCGGCGAAGGGGATTCTGCCTGACCCGATCCGCGGCACGGTCGGGGTGATCGAGGGGGCGGAGTTCTACGGGCTCGTACAGGAGCTTGCGGCGCATACGAGTCCCGTCGTCATCTCTGCGTATGCGGACGGCGATACGGATGCGATGGGTCCCCTGCGGCTGAAGTTTAAGATTGAGAATGAAAACGGGAGCGGGATGTGAGCCGCCCCGTTCTTGCGATTGATCCCGGACGCGAGAAATGCGGTGTCGCCGTCCTTGCATCGGACGGGCGGGTGCTCGTGCAGGAGGTTGTGGCGACTGCCGCGTTGGATGCCGCCGTGGGGACGCTCATCAGAACATATGAGCCGACCGTCATTATGGGCAATGGGACGACAAGCGCGGCGGCAAAGGCGCGTGTGGAGGAGCTTGGCTGTGAGGTCGCCCTTGTCGATGAGTACCGCACAACAGACGCGGCAAAGTGCGCCTACTGGGAGGCGCATCCGCCGCACGGGTGGCGGCGTTTCGTGCCGCGCGGGATGCTCGTGCCGCCTGTGCCCGTGGACGATTTCGTTGCAGTGATATTGGCGCAGAGGTTCTTGGAAAAGCGATAATTTCGTGCTGTATGCCCCATACTCTTTCATTGTCTGATTGACAGCGTTCCTGTCCTGCGGTAAGATGAATAGAAGTGTGTAGTTCGGATACTTCTTTAAGGAGAGCAATCATTCATGCCCGATAATGTCTTAGCCTTTATGATCGCGCTTGGCATGGCGCTTATACTGACACCGGCGGTCATCGCCTTTGCGCATCGTACGGGGGCACTCGACAAACCCGATGCGCGCAAGGTACACGCACGCCCCATCCCGCGCATCGGTGGCATTGGGATCTACGCTGCCTTTATGGTATCCATTCTGGTGCAGCTTCTTTTTGTCGATCTTACCCCGGAGTACATGATGAGTCTCATCGGACTCATGGTTGGCGGGACGATCATTGTCGCAATCGGCATCATCGACGACTACTGTGACCTGCCGGCAAAGGTGAAGCTGCTCGGGCAGATCATCGCCGCATCCGTGCTCGTCATTGCGTTCGACGTGCGGATCGACTTTGTCACCGACCCGCTCGGCGACTTCATCTATCTTGAATATTTTGCCATTCCTGCGACGATCTTCTGGATCGTGGGGCTGACGAATACGGTCAACCTCATCGACGGGCTCGACGGCCTCGCGGCGGGGGTGTCCTCCATTGCCGCCATCACGATCTTCCTCGTGGCGATGGAGGAGGGGATTCCCTTCGTGGCGATGGTGACAGCGGCTCTCGCGGGCGCAGCGGTCGGCTTCCTCTACTACAACTTCAACCCCGCACGCATCTTCATGGGCGATACGGGCAGTATGTTCCTGGGGTTCATCCTCGCGGGCATCTCCGTGGTCGGTGCGGTCAAGAGTGCGGCGACGATTGCGCTCATCGTACCGATCCTCGCGCTCGGGCTGCCGATTCTCGACACCACGTTTGCCATCGTGCGCCGCGCACGCAACCACCGCCCGATCTTCAAGCCGGATAAGGGGCATCTGCATCATCGACTGCTCGCACGTGGCTTTACGCAGAAACAGGCGGTACTGCTCATGTACGTTGTGAGCGCACTGTTCGGGCTGTGCGCCCTTGCCCTCACGGCGGTCAGCACACAGGCGGCGACCCTCATCATCCTGATCGTTGCAGGAGCGGTGTTCATCGGTGTTCGCAAACTGGGCATACTCCGCATGGATGTGCCGCAGCAGAAATAAATTAAAAATCACCGTACTGTGCTCCTATAAGCACGTGAACGCTTGTGTAACGAGGTGTTCGCGTGGAGTACGTACGGTATATGAACTCTGAGAGGAGCACAGGCAGAATGACCGGCAAAATCAAAGTCATGTCGATCTTTGGCACACGTCCCGAGGCAATCAAAATGGCCCCTGTTGTCAGGGAGCTCATGCGTCACACGGATTCGATCGAGATGCGGACGCTCGTCACGGCACAGCATCGCGAAATGCTCGATCAGGTACTGCACCTCTTCCATATCACGCCCGACTATGACCTCAATATCATGGCGGCGGGGCAGACCCTTTTCGACATCACAACGCGTGCCATGCTCGGCATCAATGAGGTGTTCCGGAACGAGCGTCCCGACCTCGTCCTCGTTCACGGCGACACGACCACCACCTTTGCCGGCGCACTCGCCGCATACTACCATCAGATCCCCGTCGGACACGTTGAGGCGGGGCTTCGGACACATGACATCTATTCGCCGTTCCCCGAGGAGATGAACCGCCGTCTCACGGGTGGCATTGCGACGCTGCACTTTGCTCCGACACCGACCGCGCACGCGAATCTTCTCGCGGAGGGTGTACCCGAGCGGCGTATTTTCGTCACGGGAAACACCGTCATCGACGCACTCCATCATACCGTGCGGCCGGACTATGTATTTCCTGCTGAACTTTCCAATGTGGACTTTGCGCATCATCGAGTTCTGCTCGTCACGACACATCGGCGCGAGAACCTCGGTGAGCCGATGCGTCATGTCTACCGTGCGATTCGCAGCATCATCGAGGAGATGGCGGATGTGGAGGTCGTTTTCCCCGTGCATCGCAACCCGAAGGTGCGCGAGATCGTCCGTGAGGAACTGGGCGGGCTGGCACGCGTTCACCTCATCGACCCGCTTGACTACGAGCCGTTTGCAAACCTCATGGCACGCGTTGACATCGTGCTGACGGACTCGGGCGGCATTCAGGAGGAGGCTCCCTCCCTTGGAAAGCCTGTGCTCGTCCTGCGCGACACTACCGAGCGTCCCGAGGCGGTCACAGCGGGAACAGTGCGCCTCGTCGGCACGGATGAGCAGCGCGTCTATGATGAAACCATGCGTCTCCTCACCGAGCCGACTGCGTATACACATATGGCGGAGGCGGTGAATCCCTACGGCGATGGTGAGGCTAGTCGCCGTATCATCGAGGCGATCCTCTACCATGCGGGACATTCGCACACGAAGCCGGAGCCGTTCGGGGCGTAACGCTATGAGCGGAGAGGAGGAGCTCATGGAGCAGAAGAAAACGCCGCCCCCGTCGGGGATGGCGGAGGCACTGCGCGCATTTGGTCTGCTCTCCGGGGTCGGCATCTATTTCCTCGTCTTTCTCGGAATCTTCATTTTCCTCGGGCAATGTGCCGACGGCTTCCTCGGTACGGGGCGCGTCTGCACCATTGCGGGCATCATCCTCGGCTTTCCCGCCGCGATTTACTCGCTCTATCGGCAGCTGAAATACTATAAGTTGGTGTGAGAAAAAATCCGATCAAACAGAAAGGGGCTCTCAATATGGCTGCTGTCATGGATGTAAACGTCTGTGTGGATCGTGATGTGAAGGAACAGAGTGAGGCTCTGTATGGCGAACTTGGCATTGATCTGACGACGGCGATCAACGTGTTTTTGCGGCAGTCCCTTCGCGTTGGCGGTTTTCCGTTTGAGGTTCGCGTGGACACACCGAATCAGGAGACTGTTGCTGCGCTGATGGAAGCGGAGAATATCTTGAGCGATCTCTCGGTCAAGCGTTATTCAGATGTGGAAGAAGCTCTGCGGGCACTGAAAGCATGAAAGCCTTGGAGATTGTCTGGACAAGTCAGTTCAAGAAGGATTATAGGAATCGCTGATAAAATGAAGTCCGTCAGATTGGCGTAGATTTTTTCGTCCGATTGAGGCAGCAAACCGGACGCATAGCCAAAGCTATGTGGAGGATTTGCTAACGAAAAGCGGGCAAAAAAGATGCGCTAAGATGGCGTGGCTGAATTTATCAGTGCTTCCTATAAGCTGGCGATGAAACGTCATCTTGATCTTGAATTGATTGATGAAATCATCCGTACCCTCTCACGCGGAGAATCACTGCCGAGCAAAAACAAAGATCATGCTCTGCTTGGTCGATGGCGTGGCTATCGTGAGTGTCATATTCAGCCGGATTGGCTGCTTGTCTATCAGATTGAGCACAATGTGCTTGTGTTGACCTTGGCGAGAACAGGTACACACAGCGAGCTATTTGGAAACTGAGCATATACGAAAACACCCCGCAGGACTCATACCTGCGGGGTGTTTTCGTATATATTCAGTTTTTCTCTGTCATGGCTGCCGCGAGTGCCGCTCCGAGGGCAGAGCCGGCGTTTTCGAGGATGATCTTGACGTTGACCGCCTCGTCCAGGAGGAGGGTGTCGAGCGCACCACGCAGGTGATGTGCGACGAGAGGGACTTTCTCATAGACGGAGCCGTCGACGGCGACAAACTGGTTCTCGAGCTCGTTCTCACACATGCGGTGCTGGATGATGGCGACGTACGTTGCTGCAACAATGCGTGCGGAGCGAACGATGACGGCGGTCGCAAGCTCCTGCAGCAGGGCGCGCTCGGCGGCGGTGAAGGTCATGCCCGTCTTTGCCTCGATGACCGCACCTGCCGCATGGCGGTCGAGGTAGGCATCGGTGATGATCTCGGAGAGCTCGATGCTCGAAAACGGATAGACTCCGTCCGCACCGAGGAGATCTGCCAGTGCCGTACCGTAGAGTATTCCGAGATAGCGTCCCGACACCATCTTTTCCAGACGCTGTGCGCCGGGCTGCTCGGATTCCCGATCCAGAATATCGTCGTATTTGGAGAAGGGCAGATGTCCAAAGCCGCCCGACTCCATGTTGATGACGGTCGGTGTCTCACTGCCGTCCGCAAACTCCTCGTAGTAGCAGGTGTTCTGCCCCGTGGCATAGATCGATCCGATGTAGGTGTGCTCATGCTTGTACGCCGCTGCGAGCAGCACAGCAACCGTATCGTTGATGACAGCGACGGGGGTGACATTTGTCATGCCGCGCCGTGCGAGTGCCTCCTTGAGCAGGTCGTTGACGACCTTGCCCTCGACTCCCTGCGTGGCGAACTCCTTCGTCCAGACGATGAGCTTCGCGTTGTAGAGGTCGGTCTGCTGTGAGGGGAAGGAGAAGGTATGTCCGAGGAGGTATTTCGTCTCCCGATTTCCGTCGATTGCTTCGTCGATGATGCCGGCGAGGAAGTCAAACATCTCCTCTGCCGTCGCATCTGCACTGACGTAGTCATAGACACCGGGGAGGGTGAGCGGCTTTGCAACCTTGCTCAGCACCTCGTATTCGCCGCTGCCCTTGAGGAGGATGCGCAGGGCGCGGACGTTCGTGCCGCCGAAGTCGAGCGCGAGGAAGGAGCCGTGCTCCTTGCCGCTCGGAAGCCCTGCATAGGAGCGGAGCATACGAAGCGTTGCGCCCTCTTTGCCCGCGAGCCCCGCGCACATATCGGCGTGGAAATCATCGGCGATCTTGCGGAGTGCATCGTCGTCTATGGTGAAGGCTGCCTTTATCTCGTCAAATTTTTCACGATCAAATCCCATGGTAACTCCTCCCAACCAAAGTTGTTTTTGTGTGATGAACTTGGATCGTACGAACCTGTTTGCGCAACGAAGTGTTCGCGTGGGGCTTGTACTGCCCTAAATCTGTTTCCTATATTCCCCTTTAACGGAAGTGATCGAGCATCGCGCCGACGCTCGGGAATACCTGCTTTGCCTGTGCCTGAATCTCGGGGCGTGCCGTGGTGAGCGAGTAGCCGTCCCAAGCCTTGAGCATGGGCAGGTCGTTCGTCTCGTCGCCGATGGCGAACACCTCCGCGCCGTCCCATCCCATGACGGAGAGGAGGGTACGGATGCCCTGATCCTTGCTGATACCGGCGGGCGTGATGTCAAGGCTGCACGCGTTCGGGAATGCGTGAATCTTATCCCCCAGTTTTGCGTTCAGCACGGCGGCACATTCATCGGACAGGGCAGGCTCATGAAAGCCGAGCGAGAACTGCTGAATCCCCGTCAGCCCTCCGATGTCGGCTTCCGTGATATAGACGATGGGGAAGTCCCAGTCCTTTGCTTCGCGCTCGATCCACGAGCCCTCGGAGTGGTGGCAGAGGTAGGTCACATCTGCTGCAGAGAAGGCGAAGTGGAAGGACTTCTGTGCGCTCGGCTCCGACGCAATCGCCGTGAGCGCGCGAGGATCAATCTCCGCCTGAAATCGTACGGATGCATCCGCACCCCGTATGATGCCGCCGTTGTTGCAGACGGTATAGTCGAATTCGACGCCGTATTCCTCAAGCTGAGGCACGAGCATCCCGTAGTCGCGCCCCGAGATGACGCCGAACTTGTGCCCTGCGGCACGCCAGCGGGCGATGCCCTCCTTCGTCTCTGCGTCGATTTTGCCGCCCCGCAGCAACGTGCCGTCGTAGTCGCTTGCCGCTACCTTCATTTTACTTCCTCCTCATAGACAACCGCCTCGAGCGGACGGAGCGTATTTTTCGGTGCATCCGTATAGCTGCCGATGAGCCGCACGCCCTTTAGGAATCCTGCGGGCAGCACCGCCTCCTCCGTGCTGAAATTGACGGCGGTGACGATGCGCCGCGTACCTTCCGTGCGCGAGAATGCATAGATCTGCTCATTGTCCGCGAGCAGTTCTGCATAGACACCATTCAGCAGTACGGGATTTGTCTTGCGCAGACGGATGATTTGCTTGTAATAGGAGAGGACGGAATCCGCATCCTTTTCCTCAGCCGCCGCATTGATTTCACGGTAGTTCTCGTTTGCGGGCAGCCACGGCGTTCCCGTTGTAAAGCCCGCATGTTCCGACGTGTCCCACTGCATCGGCGTGCGTGCATTGTCGCGGCTGTTGAAGTGGACAAAGGAAAGTGCCTCTGCGGGGCTGAATCCTTCCTTGAGCGCAAGCTCGTACTGCCCGTGGGAGGAGATATCATCATAAGCTTTGATGCTGTTCCACTTGACATTGGTCATGCCGAGCTCTTCACCCTCGTAGATGAAGGGGGTGCCGCGCAGGGTCATGAGGACGGTTGCGAGTGCCTTTGCGGCAAGGCGCGTATCGCCGCCATTGGGGAAGAAGTAGTTGACGGAGCGCGCGCGGTCGTGGTTCTCGAAGTAGATCGGGTACCAGCCCTCCTTGGCGACGCCCGCCTGACTTGCCGAGAGTGCTCTCTTGAGCTTTGTAAGCGACCACGGGATCATCTTCGACCAGCATTCGCCGCCCTCGTATGGAACGAGGACGTGGGCAAACTCGAACAACATGGAGAACACTCCGTTCTCGCCGACCCAGTCGGGGAGCTCTGCGACCGAGACACCGTTTGCCTCGCCGACGGTGAAGATGTCGTGTCCGTCAAAGACCTCTCTGCGGAACTCATGGAGGAAGTCGAGGATGCCGGGCGTGTTCGCCGTCATATCGTGGACGCTCACCATGCCGTCCGCCGCATCGGGTGTGCCGTCGGCGAAGACGGCGGGTTTCTTGATGTAGGTGATCGCGTCGATGCGGAAGCCGCCGACGCCCTTGTCGAGCCAGAAGTTCGCCGCCGCAAAGAGGGCTGCGCGCACCTCGGGATTCTCCCAGTTGAGATCGGGCTGCGCCTCGGCAAAGGTGTGGAGGTAGTACTGCCCGCGTTCCGCGCAGTATGTCCATGCGGAGCCGCCGAAGATGCCGCGCCAGTTCGTCGGTGCACTGCCGTCGGATTTGCCGTCGCGCCAGATGTACCAGTCACTCTTTGGATTGTTGCGGCTGGACTTCGACTCGATGAACCACGGATGCTGATCGGAGCTGTGGTTGTAGACGAGATCCATGACGATGCGCATATCGCGCTTCTTTGCCTCGGCGATCAGTTCCTCCATGTCGGCGAGCGTGCCGAACTGGGGATTGATGCCCGTGTAGTCGCTGATGTCGTAGCCGTTGTCGACCATGGGCGAGGGATAGACGGGGGTGAGCCAGAGCGCACCCGCGCCGAGATCCTTCAGATAGTCGAGCTTCTCCGTGATGCCGCGCAGGTCGCCCGTGCCGCTGCCCGTGGTATCGTTGAAGCTCTTCGGGTAGATTTGGTAGACAGCGGTGTTCTGCCACCATTTCGTTGCTTTCATGCTTATTCCTTTCCTGCAAAGTTACTGTGCAGTTATGTGAATTTCGTATCGGTAATTTGTGGGGAAATGCGTTGCCCGTAAGCGAACCCTAGTGGAGCAAGCGAGTAAAATGCGCGGTATGCCCCGGCGGATTTCTTTCGTTCAAGCGAAGCGCGTTTAAGAAGTCCGCCGGTATTTGAGCATACAAGCGCATGATCGCTTGCGCAACTAAGCGTTCGCGGTGGGCATCGCATGACCGACAGATACAAATCTCAGAACGTCAGCACAGGGGTTTCGCCCGCCTTGGCATCCATGCCCGTCGTCTTCTTCATGAGCGGGTACTCGGCGGAGTTCGTGACCGCCATGATGACCGTGTCCTGATAGCCCGCCGCATGAATCACGTCGCGGTCGAACTTCACGAGCGGCGCACCTGCCTTCACGCTCTCGCCCATCTTGACGAGGAGTTCAAAGCCCTTGCCCTCGAGTTTCACCGTGTCCACACCGATGTGGATGAGGAGCTCCGCGCCGTTGTCCATGCGGAGGCCGACCGCATGGCGGCTGTCCTCCATGACCATCGTGACCTCGGCATCCGCAGGAGCAACGACAACGCCCTCGGTCGGCTCGACCGCAACGCCGTCGCCCATCATCTTCTGCGAGAACATCTCGTCCTTGACCTCGCTCATGTCGATGACGTGACCCGTTGTGACCGCGTTGATGGCGACGGATTTCTCTGTGCCGACGGCGACTTCGGTCACATCCGAGGCGGGAGCGGTGAGAAGTGCCTCGAAGCGCTCACGGATCTGCGGGACGGAGAGACCGACAATGACCTGGAATGCGTGGCCGTTGCGGACAAGTCCGTGTGCGCCCGCATCGGTGAATACAGACGACGGAGCAACCTGTTCGGGATCGTTGACCGTGACGCGCAGACGCGTTGCACAGTTCGTCACGTCCTTGATGTTCGCCGCGCCGCCGAGACCGTCGAGGAAGGCACGCGCCTTGACATCGCGCTCGTCGAGCTTCATGCCGGGAGCGGCAGCCGCAGCACCTGCAGCACCCGCCTGCTTTGCCTTGTAGTCCGCCTTGGTAAAGAGCTTGTCCTCCACGCCGTCATCCGTGCGTCCTGGCGTCTTGTAGTCCTTGAGCTGAATGACCCAGCGGAAGACGAAGAAGTAAATCGCGGTGAAGCACAGCCCCACACCGATCTGCATGAGATACGTCGTATAGTGATACGAGAAAAGGGGAATCCAGTTCTGCACGAAGCAGTCGATCAGACCGCCGCCGAAGTTGCCCGAGAGACCGATCGCATAGAGCGTTGCGGAGAGCGTTGCCGAGAGCAGTGCGTGCAGGAGATAGAGAAGCGGTGCGACAAAGAGGAAGGTGAACTCGATCGGCTCCGTGATGCCGCAGAGCACCGCCGTGATCGTTGCGGGGATGAGGAGTGCTGCCGTCTTCTTGCGCTTTTCGGGCTTTGCACACATATAGATCGCGAGCGCCGCGCCCGGCAGACCGAAGACTTTGCCGCTGCCGTGGAGGGCGAAGCCGCCCTCGGGGAAGAGTTCGCGCAGCGACTGTCCGCTGACCATGAAGTCGTTGATGTGTCCGAGCCAGTATGCCTGGATGCCGCCGTCCACGACCGCAGGACCGAAGATGAACGGGAGATAGATGAAGTGATGCAGACCCGCCGGCAGGAGCATTTTCTCCGAGAATGTGTATGCCCAGACACCGACGATGCCGCTGGTCTTGAGGAAGAACTGGAACTGCTCGATGGCGTGCTGTACCGCCGGCCAGACGATGCAGAAGAGGAGTGCCATCGGGATCATGACGACAAAGCCGACCGCGACGACGAACGCAGGACCTTTGAAGATGCCGAGCCAGTCGGGGATGTTCGTGTCATAGAAGTGGTTGTGCAGGAACGCCGTGCAGCAGGCGATGAAGATCGCGCCGAGCATACCCATGTCGAGCGTCTTGACGTTCGCGATCATCGCAAGCCCCGTGCCGGGACCTGCCGGCTGGCTGTAGTCCACGCCGAACGCGCTGCCGTGGAGCGTGAGGAATGCGGAGATGAAGTAGTTGAAGAGCATGTAGATGACGAAAGATTCCATCGCACAGCGTGCGGGCTCTTTCTTCGCAAAGCCGATGGGAACGGCGATCGCGAAGAGAATGGGCATCTGCGCGAACACAGTCCATGCGCCCTGTTCAACGACGAACCAGAAATCGTACCAGAGTGTGCCCTGCGCGGCGATGCTGCCGAGCAGTCCCTCGTTCTTGCAGACGATGGACACCGCCACCGTCAGACCGAAGAATGCAAACAGAATGACGGGCGTATACATTGCGCCGCCAAACCGCTGCATGTTTTGCATGATGACATCCTTGCTGAGTGCCATGTGCGTTCCTCCTTATCCCAAAACCAAACCCCTACGGCGGGGAAGCTCTGCGCCTCCCGAGAATAAAACTGAAAAGAATATGAAATCCACTATCCCAAAGATAGCGCAAAAATGCCGCGAACGCAATAGGTTCGCGGCATTCGGGAGGGATGTACGGAGACTGTACCGTGGTACATAGGATGAAATTTGTTTCATTCCGCCTGTTCCTGCACATAAAGCCTGTAATGCACATACCAGATCTCGAGCAGGAGAAAATACGCGAGCATGGATTTGAACTGGAGACGTGCCTCGTTTTCGGGCAGGGCAAATTCTGCGGGCATGACGTAGAGATTCTCTGTGGAGCGTGCGGCGAGTGCATTGTGCCGCATCTCCGTGATGGAGAGGATGGGCACCCCCTTGAGATTCAGTCGGTCAGCGAACTCCACGACGCGCTCGGATTCGCCCGAGAGCGAGATGAAGATGAAGAGGTCGTCCTTCCCTGCCGTCTGATAGACGGAGTAGAACTCCTCACGTCCCGCAATCTCGTAGATGAAAATGTTGTCATAGACGAAGAGGCGTTTCATCTCCTGCATGACGTTCGTCTGCACATAACCCGAGGCATAGGCAAAGACGCGGTGCGCCTCATGGATGAGGCGGCTTGCACGCGTATAGTCGCGGCGCATAAGTGTGCGCCATGTCTGATCGTAGAAGTTGCCGAGCGAGGTTCTGACATCATTTGCGGGGATGGGATGAGCCGTCTTCTCCATCCGCATGACCGCCTTCATCTCGGCGAACCCGTCAAAGCCGAGCTTTTGTGCGAAGCGCACGACGGAGGCACTCGACACGGCGCACGCGCGTGCGAGCTCATGGATGGACGCGCGGCTTGCTGCCGCGCGGTTTCCCTCGATATACCGCCAGATGCACCGATCCGCATCGCTGAGATCGCGCAGATGCGCGTTGATTCGTTCCGTAAGCCGCATGGCATCCTCCCCCTTTTATGCGTCCATTATAGCATAAATTTTGGAAAAGAGCAGAAAAGAATGACTTCGTGACATTTGTCATGAAAAAAAACTGAAAAGATGTGACAGACTTCAGATGACATTATTTCTCTTTTTGATACAATATAACCAGTGTAATGATTGGGTTCTGCAATAGAGGGGGATTTATCATGGAGATCGCATTTTGCCGCATTGACGACCGCCTGATTCACGGACAGGTGGCGACGGTCTGGACGAAGATGACGGGCTGCAACCGCATCATGTGCGTCAACGATGATGTCGCACAGGACGAGATGCGCAAGAAGCTGCTCATCCAGGTCGCGCCGCCGGGCATCAAGGCGTACGTCATTCCCGTGGACAAGGCTGTTGCCGCGTACAAGGATCCGAAGTACGATTCGTTCAAGACGCTCTTCCTCTTTACGAATCCCGCCGACGTGGTGCGTGCGGTGAAGGGCGGCATCCCGTTCAAGTCCGTCAACCTCGGCGGCAAGTGCTTCAAGGACGGCGACACGATGATCTCGCAGGCGGTCGCGGTCAACGAGGACGATGTCAAGGCAATCAAGGAACTCCTCGATATGGGGATCGAGGTGGAGATTCGCAAGCTGTGGAACGAGCCGAAGGGCGACGTGATGGCGGCTCTTAAGTCAAAGGGACTCGCATAACGGTCTTTGAAGGGCTCCAATCCATTGGGGGGATTGGACACTCTTTAGGGAAGCACTGATAAATTCAGCCGCGCCGTCTTAGCACATCTTTTTCGCCCTGTCTTTGTCGACAAATCCTCCACATAGCTTTTGCTATGCATCCGGTTTGTCTCCTTGACAGGACAAAAAATCTGTACCAATTCGACGGACTTCATTTTATCAGCGATTCCCTAGGAAATGGGAGGTTGGATTTATGGATACAGTACAGTTTGTAATGCTCATCGTCGTCGCGGCGATTACGGGCATGGCGAGCGTGCTCGATGAGGCTCAGTTTCATCGTCCGCTGATCGCCTGTACGCTCGTCGGTCTCGTGCTCGGCGATGTGACGACCGGCATCATCCTCGGCGGTACGCTTGAACTCATGGCTCTCGGCTGGATGAACGTCGGCGCGGCAATGGCGCCGGATGCGGCACTCGCCTCGGTGGTGGCGACCATCCTCGTCATCGTCGGGCATCAGAATATCACAGCGGGCATTGCGCTTGCCGTTCCGCTTGCTGCGGCAGGTCAGGTGCTCACCATCTTCGTGCGTACGATCACCGTCTTCTTCCAGCATCTCGCGGACAAATTTGCCGAGGATGGCAATACGTTCGGCATCGAGATGTGTCACGTCGCAGGTCTGATGCTGCAGGCGATCCGCGTCGCCGTTCCCGCTGCGCTTGTCGCGCTCATTGCAGGTACGGACACGGTCAGTGCCATGCTGAACTCGATTCCCGAGGTCGTGACACGTGGTCTGCAGGTTGCGGGCGGCTTCATCGTCGTCGTCGGCTATGCGATGGTCATCAACCTGATGAATGCAAAGTCGCTCATGCCGTACTTCTTCCTCGGCTTCCTCCTCGCGGTCTTCACGGACTTCAACCTCATCGGCTTCGGCGCGGTCGGACTTCTCTGCGCGTACTTCCACATCAAGGGAATTGAACGCGAGTCGCAAGTCGCAGCAGCAGGTGCCGGCGGTACGGGCAACCCCGTGGACGACATCGACGATTCGGATCTGATGTAAGGAGGCAGGGCAATGGAAAAGACATTAAACAAGAGAGATCTGTTCTGGATCTTCGTTCGTTCCAACTTCCTGCTCGGATCGTTCAACTTTGAGCGTATGCAGGCAATGGGCTTCTGCGTTGCGTTGATGCCCGCACTCAAAAAACTCTATCAGGGCGACGAGCTGAAGGCGGCACTCAAGCGTCACCTTGAGTTCTTCAACACGCAGCCGTTCGTGGCGGCGGCGATCATGGGCATCATCGCTGCGATGGAGGAAAAGCGTGCGAACGGTGCGGACATCAGCTCGCAGACACTCTCGGGTGTCAAGGTCGGTCTGATCGGACCGCTTGCCGGCGTTGGCGACCCGATCTTCTGGGGAACGCTGCGCCCCGTGCTCGCCGCACTCGGCGCGGGCATTGCACTCACGGGCAGCATCCTCGGTCCGATCATCTTCTTCGTCGCGTTCAACGCACTGCGCCTCCTCACGCACTGGTACGGCGTTCGGTACGGCTATGAGAAGGGCACAGAGCTCGTCGACAACATCGGCGGCAACAAGATGCGCTACCTCACGGAGGGCTCGTCTGTCCTCGGACTTCTCGTCATGGGCGCACTCGTTGCGAAGTGGACGACCGTCAACATGCCACTCGTGCTCTCCGAGTATGTGAACGCGCAGGGCGAGGTCGTCGTCACGACCGTGCAGACGATTCTCGACAGCCTCATGCCGAGCATCGTTCCGCTCCTCATGACGTTCGCGTGTATGTATCTCCTGCGCAAGGGCGTTAACCCGCTGCTCATCATCCTCGGACTCTTCGCAATCGGCATCATCGGCTACGCGATTGGTCTGCTTGCCTAATCAACAGATTTTCGGAGGGGCTGCTTTACGAAGAAAAAATTCGTACGGCAGTCCCTTTTTGGTATATAATGGAAGTGTCGCAGGGGAGAGGAGGGGATACGATGCAGAAACCTTTGTCATGGCGGTGGATACTGCTCCCCCTCGTGCTGATTGCGGGGCTCGTCTGCGCCCTCTTTGCACAGACCGACCACTCCGCACGCAGGAATGAGGGGCGTGCAAAGTTCGGTGCCGTCTACATGACGACGAACAATCCGTTCTATGAGATCATCGACGAGGAGATCCGCACCGTCGTCGAGAACCACGGCGATGTGCTCCTCTCGCGCGACCCTGCACTGGATGCCGCGCGGCAGATCGAGGAGATCGAGGGGCTCATTGCGGACGGTGTGCGCGTTCTCTTCATCAACCCCGTCGGCGGTATGCGCATGGATGCCGCGCTCGCACAGGCGCGGGCAGCAAATGTCATCGTCATCGCCATCGATACAAATGTCGCAGAGGAGGGCTACGTCGCCGCGACCATCGTCTCGGACAACTACAGCGCGGGTGTGCAGTGTGCGGAGCATCTCATCGCACACGCGGACGGCGGGCGCATTGCCCTCCTCAAGCATTCCGAGGCGCGTTCGGCGGAGCTGCGCATCGAGGGATTTCGTGCGGCGATTGCACAGCATCCCTCCTTTCAGATCGTTGCGGAGGAGGAGTGCAGCGGGCAGCTTGAGATCGCGATGCCCGTCATGGCGGAGATGCTCGCCGTGCATCCCGACATCGACGTAGTGATGGCACTGAACGATCCCGCCGCCCTCGGTGCGATTGCCGCACTCCAGAGCGCGGGGCGCACCCCGACGGATACGATGGTCTACGGCGTGGACGGCGTACCCGAGAGCCGTGACTTCATCCGCGCCGGCTGGATGACGGCAACCGCCGTGCAGTCCCCGCGCAGCATCGGACGCATGGCGGCGGAGCAGGCATACCACATCCTCGCGGGCGAGGGGGCGGAGGATGTCACGCTGCCGACCCGCCTGCTGACGGTTGAGAACGTGGATGAAAATGACGGCGGGGGGTGGGACTGAATGACGGCAGCGGGATTTTCGGTGCACGGGCGTGCGTTTGAGGAGGTGCATTGGCTTCTCTATGCCTACAATGCCATCGTCACCGCGCTGCTCACGGCATTCCTCTGCCTGACGCAGTACAAGATCCAGATGTCGATGGGGGCATACGCCTTTTTGAAACAGGTGGACGCGCTCCCGCTCTCGCCCATGGAGAGCAGCATCATGGCGGCGATGTCCTTCCTCCTGCTCGCACTTTTCGGCTGGCTCTATCGGCTCGACACATCCGCACGGCGCACGCGACTCTATTTCCTGTTGACGCTTGAGATCGCCGCCTGCATGACGCTGATGCGCAGTGTGAACTTTGCCTATGACGGCATGGTGCTGCTCGTGGTTGCGGACATGATGCAGCGATATGAGGGGCATCACCGCGCCTCGCTCCTGATTGGGGCGATGGTCGTGCTCTACCTCATCGCAAATGTCAACCTCGCGCTCTACCAGACACACGTCATCCCGTTCGAGGCATACGTCGCCTACTACAATGGGGAGACGCAGAGCATCCTGCGCGCACTGCGCAGTGCTTGCTCCTCACTGAATACGATCCTATTCGTCTCCTATCTCGTCCTGCTCATCAAGAACAAGAACGAGGAACGCGAACGCGTGCGTCTGCTCAACGAAAAACTAGAGGAAGCCAATACGCGTCTCAGGGCATACGCCATCCATGCGGGGCGCATGGCGGAGACGCGTGAGCGCAACCGTCTCGCACGGGAGATCCACGACACGCTCGGGCACGCGCTCACGGGCATTACCGCAGGGCTGGACGCGTGTATGGTGACACTGGAGAGTGCGCCGGAGTTCACGCGGCAGCAGCTCGCACGCATCCGCGACACGGCACAGAAGGGCATCACGGACGTGCGTCGCTCGATGAAGAAGCTGCGCCCCGACGCGATGGAAAAGCTCCCCTTTCAGGAGGCGATTGCGGGCATGACACGCGACTATGCACAGGCGTCGGGCATGGAGGTCGTGCTTGACGTGCAGCAGTGGCCGGCGAATCTGCGTGAGGATCAGGAGGATGTCATCTACCGCGTCCTGCAGGAGTGCCTGACGAACGCCCATCGGCACGGTCAGGCACGACATGTCCGCATCACGATCGGCGAGACGGCGGGCATCCTCGGCATCTGCATTGCCGACGACGGCACGGGCTGTCTTGAGGTGACACCGGGCTTTGGACTGCGGCATATGCAGGAGCGGCTGTACCTCCTGCATGGCACGGTCGAGTACCGCAGTGCGAACGGCTTCATCGTCGAGGTCAAAGTCCCGCTCAGCGGGGGAGGAGGGGCGCATGATTAACGTCATGATTGCCGACGATCAGGAACTTATTCGCGAGAGTCTGAAGATCGTGCTCGAAATGAATGAGGACATGGCGGTAACAGCGATGGCGCGGAGCGGGCGCGAGGCTCTGGAACTCCTCGCCCAGACGCCCGTCGATATCATCCTCATGGACATCCGTATGCCCGAACTCGACGGTGTGCTTGCGACGAAGGCGGTCAAGGAACGCTATCCCAACGTCGGCATCATCATCCTCACGACCTTTGACGACGATGACTATGTCTACTCCGCGCTGAAATACGGTGCGAGCGGTTACCTCCTCAAGGGCGGCAGTGTGCAGGAACTCGCGGGTGCAATCCGCACTGTCGCTGCGGGCGGCAACATCCTCAACCCCGATGTCACAAACAAGGTGGTCAAACTCTTCAGCCGTATGGCGCAGGGCTCGTACGTCGCGGAGGCGGATCTGCAGGGGGTGCGCACGCTGACGCACACGGAGCGCAGCATTGCCCAGCTCGTCGGCAGGGGGCTCTCGAACAAGGAGATTTCGACCGCGCTTTCCCTCTCCGAGGGCACGGTACGCAACGGTCTCAGCACGGCACTCTCGAAGCTGAACCTGCGCGACCGCACGCAACTCGCACTCTGGGCGGTGCAGATCGGTCTGTCGCAGATGAAGGGGGAAAGGATGAAATGAGATGCGCGTGAAGAGACCCAATAAATTTGCGCTTCTCGTCCTCCTCATCGCCATCCTCTGCATCGCGTGGATCGTGCCGCGCAGCAGCCCCGTCCTGACCGTCGGCATCTTCGCGGGCAGCAACTGGGGTGTGCCGCACGCCGAACCCTATGCCATCATCGACCGTGCAAAGGAGAAGTTCGAGGCAGAGCATCCGGGCGTTCATGTCGTCTATGTGAGCGGCATCCAGCGCGAGGACTATGCGGAGTGGCTGGCAGGGCAGTTTTTGAGGGGGGAGGAGCCGGACGTGTTCCTGCTCTCGGCGGAGGACTTCGCGCTGTATGCGGAGAAGGGGGCATTGTATGATCTCACACCGCTGATGGAGGGCGACGCGGCATTTTCTGCCGAGCTCTATGAGCACACGGCGTTTCAGAACGGTCAGTATAACGGACGCTCGTATGCGCTGCCGATGGAGAACATGATCACGCTCATGTTCGTGAACAAGACCCTGCTTGCCCGTGAGCACCTCGCGATGCCGTCGCTCGCGTGGACGTGGGCGGACTTCCTCGCACTCTCAGGGCAGATCACGAAGGATACGGACGGGGACGGCGTGCCCGATCAGTTCGGTGCCTACGACTACACATGGCAGCAGGCGGCCACTGCGAACGGTGTGCGGCTCTTTCGGAAGGACGGCAAATCCTCGTACTTTGCCGACCCCCGCATGGAGGAGGCTCTGCGCTTTGTCAAGGAACTGGAGGAAACGCACGCGGGGTATGTGGTCACGGCGCGTGACTTCGACATGGGGCGCGTCGCCTTTCGGCCGTTCACATTCGCCGAGTATCGTACCTACAAGCCCTATCCGTGGCGCGTGAAAAAGTACAGCTCGTTCGAGTGGGACTGCATTCCGCTGCCCGCAGGCCCCTCCGGTGGGAACATCTCGACGATGGACAGCCTGCTCGTGGGGATGAGTGTGCGTACGGAGCGGCGGGAGGAGGCATGGGCATTGATGAAGATTCTGAGCACCGACCCGGAGATTCAGGCGATGGTGCTTGAGAAGTCGCACGCCCTGCCCGCACGGCGCGATGTGCTTCAAGCGCGGGCCGCGCAGGAGATCTTCCTCTGGGATTCGGGGGAGAGTGCGATGACGGTCGCGGACGTGGGGGATGCGATGCGTGCCGCCGTGACCCCCGACCGCTTTGAGCGGCACGAGGAAGCGATGCTCTACGCAGATCGCACCATCCGCACACTCATCGAGGAGCCGCCGCCGTTTCACAATGCACTGAACCGTCTGCAAAAGGAGATCAACGCCATTTTGCAGCAGTAATTTTTGGGGAAAAGGGAGGGGCTATGGACTATAAAATCGTTCTTTCGGACATTGACGGTACACTGCTCACAACGGAGCATCACGTTCTGCCGCGCACGGCGGATGCCATTCGACAGGTGGTGGCACGGGGCGTCCCGTTCGCCCTCGTTTCGGCGCGTATGCCCGAGGCAATCACGCCGATCATCGAGGAGATCGGCACACGCGCTGCGGCAATCTGCTACAACGGCGCACTCGTCATTACTCCCGAGGGGGTGGAGATCCACGATGAACGCATGAGCCGCGCACATACGGATGCCGTGCTGAACCTCATTGCACAGTCCTATCCAGCGGCATCCATGAGCTACTACGCAGGGCATACATGGTATGTGCGTACGCGCGATGATGGCGACGTGCAGCGCGAGGAGGGCATCACGGGCGTGCAGTCCGTGGAGGAGGATTTTCAACGACTGATCGCGGCGGACATTCTGCCGAACAAGCTCTTTGCCATGGGCGCGCCCGAACTGATTGCGCGCATGGAGCAGGAGCTTTCAGAGGTGCTGCCGGCACTCTCCATTGTACGCTCGGCACCGCATCTGCTCGAAATCATCGAGCGCAGTGTTTCCAAGGCGACGGGGATTGAGATCCTGCTCGCTCATTACGGTATTGACCGCTCGGAGGCACTTGCCTTCGGCGACAATTACAACGACATTCCGATGCTGCGCTATGTCGGGCACAGTGTTGCAATGGGCAATGCGCCTGAGGAGATCAAGGGCATTGCAGGCAGTGTGACGGAGGCGAACGATGCCGACGGCATCTATCACTTCCTGAAGAAGGTTCATATGGTGGAATGAAAGGGGTACACAGATGTTTGGAATCATTGTTGGAACGCATGGGATCTTTGCCGAGGAGATTGTGAAGTCCTGCGAGATGATCTGCGGCGCACAGACGAATGTGCGTGCGGTGACGCTTGTGCCGGGTGAGGGACCCGACGACGTGGTGAAAAAGTACGAGGCGGCAATTGAGACTCTGGACTGCGCGGACGGCGTGATCTTCCTCAACGACCTCTTCGGCGGCAGCCCGTACAACGCAGCGTGCCGTCTCGCGGCGGAGAGCGAGAAGTACGGCATCGTCACGGGCGTGAATCTCCCCATGCTCATCGAGATGGTCAGCGCACAGCTTATCGGTGGGGACTATGACATCCTCGCACTCATGGAGCAGGCGGCGGAGGCGGGCAAGAACGGAACGCAGCTCTTCCATGCCTCGACCATGGAGGCGGATGAGGACGACGATCTCTAGGCGGAGACGGGCGAAAAATTTCTTGACAAGCGTCTGCATATCCGCTATAATCTCTCTTGTTGCTGAGAGCGACACAGGGGTATCGCCAAGTTGGTAAGGCACGGGATTCTGAATCCCGCATGCGTTGGTTCGAGTCCAGCTACCCCTGCCATTTGTAAATTCGGAGCCGCAAATCTGCGGCTCTTTTTGTATTTGCTGAAAAAATCATTGAAAACTATTCTTAATTTTGTTACGATATGAAGACGATTGATCTCATCGAAGGAGTTGTTACCATGAATGAAAAGAAACGCAGGTGCGGCATCACGGATATCCTGCTGGTCGTGCTGAATCTCATCTTTTTTGTCGGCATACAGACGGTATTTGCGCCCTGTGAGGCGCGTCCCGACGGCTCGTGGATGACGTGCCACTGGGCGGGGCAGGCACTGATGGGGATTGCGGCGGCACTGCTCGCAATCGCTGTCATGCACCTTGTTATCCCACGCGCACAGGTCAAGATCGGTCTCTCACTTGCCGTGATTCCGGTGTCCGTATTGGCATTTGCTGTGCCGGAGCATCTCATCGATCTCTGCATGATGGAGACCATGCACTGCCATACGGTGATGGAGCCGGCGGTGACGGTGCTCTCCCTGCTGAATATCATGACCGCAGGGGCGAATATCTATGTGTATCGAAAGGGGGCGGAGGTGTGACGTTTTCGCGTTTTCTCGCTGTCCGCAACTGCCGGTACAGCTCTGTGCGCGCGTCCGCGCTCGGTGCGGTGGCGGCAATTCTCGCGCTCGTCCTCTTTGGCGGCTCGCTCATCCTGCTCAGTCTCCAAAACGGTCTCGGGCGTTTTCAGGAGCGTCTCGGCGCGGATGTCATTGTCCTGCCGCACGAAGCAGAGGCGGCAGGCGTGCTTGAGGGCGTACTTGTGCAGGGGGTACCCGCGCATTTCTACATGGAGGAGCACTACCTTGATGAGCTGCGGGGGCTCTCGGGGGTCGCACAGGCAACGCCGCAGTTCTTCCTCGCCTCCGCGCATGCGGGCTGCTGCTCGGTGGCGGTGCAGCTGATCGGCTTCGACCCCGCGACAGATTTTACGATCCAGCCATGGATGCGCGAGAGCTATGACGGTGTGATCGGCTTCGGAGATATCCTCGTCGGCAGCGGCATCTCCGTGCCAGCAGACCATATGCTGATGTTCTACAATACGCCCTGTCGTGTCGTCGGACGGCTCAGTCCGACGGGGACGGGGATGGACACGGCGGTCTATACGAATATGGAGACGATGCGTACGATGATGGCGAACGCCGCTGCGGCGGGATTCGATTATTTCCATGGGATTCCGACCGAAAATGCGATTTCTGCCGTGCTCATTCGGGCGGCGGACGGCTTCGCACCCGAAGGGATTGCAGCGGCGGTCAACCAGATGTATCCGCAGCTTTCGGCACACGCGGCGCATGGGATGGTGCGCGATGTGGAGCAGGGGCTCGGCGGCATCACGGGAACGATTTCGGTGCTGCTCGGAATCATCTGGCTGCTCTCCGTGCTCATCCTCGGCATTGCGTTTCGCATGGTCGTGCATGAGCGGCGACGTGAATTTGCGATGCTGCGCGTCGCGGGCGCACCTCGTACACTGCTCGTGCGGACGATGCTGACGGAGGCGGGGCTGATTGCAGCGGCGGGGGCTGCCCTTGGCATCCTCGTCGGTGCCGCCGTCGTTCTGCCGTTTGCGGGGCTGATGAAGGAGAGCCTGACACGTCCCTATCTCCTGCCGGATGTCGGGGTGATTCTCGCACTTGCCCTCGGCACGTTTGCGGCGACGGTGCTCTCGGGAATGCTGTCGGCGGCGTGGACGGTGCGGTGCGTTGGCTCCGCCGAGCTCAGTGCAGTACTGCGGGAGGATGGATGATGGAACTTCGTGCGGAGAAGATCAGCCGCGATTTCCTGCGCTACAGTGCAAAGGACGGCTATTTTACGGCGGTCGCGGAGACGGATTTCACGCTTGCGGCGGGGACGCTCACGGCGGTGACGGGACGCTCGGGCAGCGGCAAGAGCACGCTGCTCCATATCCTCGGTGGACTGATGAAGCCCGTGACGGGACGCGCCTTGCTCGATGAAATGGACATCTACGCACTGGGCGAGGCGGAACGCGACGCGCTGCGCCGCTGTCACATCGGCATCGCTCCGCAGCGTCTGATGTCGCTCGCCGCGCTCACGGTGCGCGAGAACATCCTGCTGCCCGCATTGCTGACGGGGCAGGAGGAGACTGCTGCCGTGCGTGCCGATGTGCTGATGGAACGTCTCGGCATCCGTAAGCTCGCGTCGGTCGCGCCGTCGGAACTCTCGGGAGGGGAACTCAGGCGCGTAACGATTGCGCGGGCACTCGTGATGCAACCGGGCATCCTCCTCGCGGACGAGCCGACGGGCGACCTCGATGAGGAGAATACGAGGAGCGTCCTCCGTCTTCTGCGTGATACGGCAGATGCGGGCACTGCCGTCCTCCTCGTCACGCACGAGCGTGAGGCGGCGGCGTATGCCGACGCTGCCTATACCATGACGGCGGGGAAGTTGGACAAAATCGCATAGAAAATCCCGAACGGTGGCAAGTTTGTCATCGTTCGGGATTTTTGCGTCTAGTCTCTTAGAAGCATAAGCTCCTCGACGGGGAATTTGAAATGCAATGTATCGCCGATGCCGGCTTCGTGTGCGTGCCATGTCGCCTTGTCGATTTCCCAGCGGATGAGCATCGCTCCATCGGCGAAGCGCAGCATGACGATGTAGGTAAAGGTGCTCTCGATGACCTCGGCGATGCGTGCAGAGAGTGCATCTGCATCGCTTTCCGATGCCAGTACGAGATAGTGTGCGCGGACGGCGATGTGGCGCACGTCCGTCGTCGCGTCGGCGACGCGGAGCGTGATGCCCCAGTCGGTCGCCGTGACGTGCGTTTCGTCCACACGGCGGGCGGCAGAGATGTTCTTGCAGCCCGTGAGTGTGGTCGCGGCACGCGTGCCCGGATTCCGAAAGAGTTCGTGTTTGTCCATCGGTGGCGTAAGTTGTCCGCGGTCGACGGTTGCGATCTCGCGTGCGATGCGGAATGCCTCGTCACGGTCGTGGGTGACGAGGATTGCCGAGATGTCCTGCATGGCGAGGATCTCGCGCAGTGCCGTTTCGATCTGCCACTTGAGATGGGTGTCGAGAGCGGAGAGCGGCTCATCGAGGAGCAGCACGTCCGCGCCGCGTGCGAGAATGCGTGCAAAGGCGACGCGCTGCTGCTGTCCGCCCGAGAGCCCTGCAGGATAGGCATGCTCCAGCCCGTCGAGGGAGAAGCGTGCGACGTTTTCGGCAAAGACGCGCTCCTTTTCTTCCCGCGAACCATCGAGCGCGAAGATGATGTTCTCCCGCACGGTCATGTTCGGAAAGAGAGCGTAGTTCTGAAAGAGGTAGCCGACGCTGCGTGCTTGCGGCGGGAGGTTGATGCCCTTTGCACTGTCGTAGAGAGTGCGTCCGTTGAGTACGATCTGTCCGCGATCGGGCCGCTCGAGCCCCGCGATGCACTTGAGCGTCATGCTCTTGCCGCTGCCCGACGCGCCGAGGAGTGCGAGAGTCGTGTCCCGTAGCGTGAACTGCGCCGCAAGCGTGAAGTCGCGCAGACGCTTTTCGATGTTGACGATCAGCTCCATCAGCGCACCTCCCGTTTGAGGTAGAGGTTCATCGCTCCGATGAAGACGAGCGAGAACAGCGAGATGACAACGGCCCAGCGAAAGGCGAGGTCGTAGTCGTTTGCCTGCACCGCCGCGTAGATGGCCGTCGACATGGTCTGCGTGTGTCCGGGGATGTTGCCCGCGAACATGATGGTCGCGCCGAACTCGCCGAGCGCACGGGCAAACGAGAGGACGAGACCCGCGAGGATGCCGTGGCGCGCGTTCGGCAGCACAATGCGCCAAAAGATGCGCCAGTTGCTGACGCTGAGTGTCTGCGCCGCGTGGATCATGTTCCGGTCGATTGCCTCGAATGCGCCTCGTGCCGTGCGGTACATGAGCGGGAGGCTCACGATGACCGCCGCGATGACCGCCGCACGCCAGGTAAAGACGAGCGGCAGGTCGATTGACAGGAGGAAACTCCCGATGGTACTACGCTTACCGAGGAAGAGCAGGAGGAAGAACCCCACGACGGTCGGCGGCAGGACGAGCGGCAGGGTAATCACGGCATCGGCGAGCGTGCCCGCGAGGCGGCTGCGAATTTGCAGCACGCCCCACGCGAGCGCGATACCGACGAAGAAGGTGATCACGGTCGCAAGCCCGGAGACCTCGAGCGATATGATGAGCGGCGATAGTGTTTCGTCCGTCATTATTTCACTTTGAAGCCGTATTTCTCAAAGACCTTCTTCGCGGCATCGGTCTGGAGGAAGGCGAGGAAATCCTTTGCTTCCTTCGTATTCTTTGCGTCCTTGAGCACGGCGGCGGGATAGACGATGGGCTTGTGCGTGTCGGCGGGCGCGACGGCGGCGACCTTTACCTTGTCCGAGATGGCGGCATCGGTCGCGTAGACAACACCGCAGTCCGCATCGCCTGTCTCGACCCACGCGAGCACCTGACGGACATCCGAGCCGTAGACGGCGCGCGCCTTTACCTGATCGAGGATGCCGAGCTTCGTAAAGACTTCTTCGCTGTACTGTCCGACGGGGACGCCCTTCGGTTCGCCGAGCGCGATGTGATTGACTTCGGGATTGAGCACTGCCTTGAAGTCAGGCAGGTTCAGCTTGCTGTCCTTCGCCGTGATCAGCACCACGCTGTTGATGAGCAGATCGACGCGCGTGCCGTCTGCAAGCAGCTTCTTCTCGTCGAGCGCATTCATCTGCTTCTGTGCGGCAGAGACGAAGACATCGGCAGCTCCGCCGTTCTCAATCGCCTGTTGAAGTGCGCCGCTGCTGCCGAAGTTGAAGACGAGCTTCGTATTTCCGTGCTCCTTTTCATACATGCCGCCGAGTTCCTTCATCGCGTCCGTGAGGCTCGCTGCCGCAGAGACCTGCAGTTCGACCGGGCCTTCCTTCGGCGTCTCCATCTTGTTCGCGCTGTCGCCGCCGCCGACGCAGCCGGCGGTAAAGAGCGCCATGGCGGTGAGACCCGCCGTAAGTAAGTTCCTGAGTTTCATGATTATGACCATTCCTTTCCGCTACGCTTCAAGGCACAAAACTGTTACG
>NZ_DBHIVL010000027.1:0-30621 GCF_057271695.1 Centipeda sp. (in: firmicutes) | reverse complement strand
ACGAAAAAATCTACGCCAATCTGACGGACTTCATTTTATCAGCGATTCCTAAAGAGATCATACCGCCGATGGATGGGATTTCCATTCGAGGGGAATACGAGTTTTGTTAGGAGTTGGTTCTAATTTTGGACAGTTGCATGAAAATTCATTGAACTTGCCTGAGATGGGTGCGATAGTAGTTCGCCTTGCCGCGCAGCACATCGCCGCCGCGCGTGCCATCCGTCGCCCACGGGTGGAACACAGGGCTTTCCTCCGTCCCGAGGTACTCCAGATCCCAACGCTCGCAGGTCGTGCGCGGGCCGTACGGCACGTGGGCATGTATGCCATCCTCGTTGTCCGCCGCCTCGCCGTGGGTGAGGATGCGCTCCTTGTCGATGGTGAGCCACAGCCCATCTGCGAGTGCCGTTACCGCCTGCGCCATCCCCTCGATCTGTGCGGCGGTCGGCGGTTCGCATCCGAGGTCGTCCGTCGTCGCACCGACGCAGCCGAGGAGGGCGATGCTGACGCTGCCACTGTTGCGCAAGTAGGTCGCAGCGAGTACATCGTCAAGTACGCCGTCCCCGATGACGTAGATGCCGCCGTCCGCATCGATCTGCACATGGTAGTCCGCGAAGAACTGCCCGTAATGCCCCGCCGTCCAGTGGAGGTACACTTTCGTCTCACGAGCGCAACGGGCGGCAGCATAGTGGAGCGCGGGACGGTATGCCGCTGCGAGGGTTCGGAGTTCGGCACAGGTCACGCGCCGCATCGCAGAGATGGGCAGTACCGCGCTCATCGTACGCCCTCCTTTTCATTTCGCATCATGACCGTCCGCCCGAGAAAGCCGATCAGCCCGGAGGCGATGTTGCTCGTCAGCTCCGCGCTGCCATAGAAGACGGACAGGATCGCGACCACGACCAGCCCCGTCCCAACCATCCAGTCCACACGCGGCAGATAATTCCGCATAAAAATTCTCCTTTCCTGTCATGCAGATATTCTTCGATAGAATACTTGCTGCAACAGCAGAAAAGGAGAGGTTTTGTTTAGGAAGTTCAAAGCGCCCCTTCCACCGCTGCGCGGTCCCCCTTCCCCGCTGCGGCAGGGAAGGCTTGAGATTACGCTCGTTTCGCTTCCCCCACTGTGGCAAGGAAGACTGAGGGTTACGCTCATTCAGCTTTCCCCTACGAGGCAATGCAATCACTGTTTCCGCATCTTATCAAGATACTGTTTCGTCTCATGCACGACGACACCCGACAGCGCGATGAGGGCAATGAGGTTCGGGATCGCCATGAGGCCGTTAACAATGTCGGCGAGTACCCAGATCGCCTCCAGTTTCAGGAAGGCACCGCACGCGATGAGGGCGATGAAGACAAGGCGGTAGGGCAGGATGGCACGCATCCCCCCGAGGTAGAGGACGGCACGCTCGCCGTAGTAGTTCCAGCCGAGGATGGTGGTGAATGCAAAGAGGGCGAGCGAGACGGTGAGGAGCATCCCGCCGATGTCGCCGTAAAGACTGGTGAACGCCGCGCCGGTCATCGCCGCACCCGCCGTATCACCATGCCACGCACCTGTCAGTACAAGAACCAGTCCTGTCATGGAGCAGATAATGATGGTGTCAATGAACGTGCCCGTCATGGAGATGAGCCCCTGCTCGGCGGGTTCTTTGGTCTTTGCCGCCGCCGCAGCAATCGGCGCGGAACCAAGACCCGACTCGTTCGAGAACACGCCGCGTGCGATGCCGTTCTGCATTGCCATCATGACGGTCGATCCGGCGAATCCGCCCGCCGCCGCCGTCCCCGTGAACGCACTGTCGAGGATGAGCGCGATCGCCGCCGGGATCTCACCGATGTGCATGAGGATGATTCCCGCGCAGATGACGATGTAGAGCACCGCCATAAAGGGGATGATGCGTGCAGCGACCTCGGCAATACTCTTGAGTCCGCCGATGGTGATCGCCGCGATGAGGACGGTGAGCGCGATGTCGGTTGCGATGCGCGGCACGCCAAAGGAGAGTTCCACGGAGTCGACGATGGCGTTGACCTGCGGGAATGTGCCGATGCCGAAGAATGCAACGAGCACCGCCGCCGCCGCGAAGAATGTCGCGAGCGGACGGTATTTCTCCCCCATGCCGAGGCGGATGTAGTACATCGGGCCGCCTGCGATCTCACCGTGCTCATCGGTGATACGGTACTTGACGGCGAGCAGTCCCTCCGCATACTTCGTCGCCATGCCGAAGAACGCCGCCATCCACATCCAGAAGATCGCACCGGGGCCACCGACCTTGACCGCTGTCGCGACACCGACGATGTTGCCCGTGCCGATGGTCGCGGCGAGCACGACACAGAGTGCCTTGAAGCTTGAGATGTCGCCCGCGCCCTTGTTCTTGGCGCGCAGGATCAGTCCGAGCGCACGCGGCAGATGTACGACCTGGATGAGCGAGAGCCGCAGCGTCAGCAGGATGCCTGTCCCGACGAGCAGTGTGATGAGCGGAACGCCCCAGAGAAATGAGTCAATGGCGTTCAGCATGGGAAGAAATGAGTCCATGGCAGATACCCCCTCAAGATTGTATTTTCATTTTCTTTCACAAATGAAAATATGCGGGTATTTTACCATGATAAAGCACGAAATGTCCATGTATACATGAAAAAAGGACGCTGCACGAGTTTTTCGTACAACGTCTCCATTGATCTGCGTCTCCGAAGCCTCACTCCGAGCCAACAATCCCGATGTAGGTGATTTTCCCCTGTTCGGTGCGGAACACAATCGCAATATCGTACGGGTCGCGGTAGACGAGATTCTCCCTGCCATCCTCATATTTCGTGTCGCGCCACGGCTTGCCGTACGTCTGCATGACCCTCTCTGCGGGGTCGCCGACGGTCACGCCGGCCGGCGTTGCAATCCCGTTGTGCGCATTCGTGTTGAGGTACATGACCGTGTCCCTGATGAAAATGACCTTGAATGACGTTCCATAGGTGTACTCGTCCATCATCTCATCCAGTGCCGGGCTCATCCGCGGCTCGGTCCGCGCAGTTGGTGCCCCGTAGATTGCCTCGACCTGTGCACGTGTCGTTCCGACCATGAGCCCGCCGAGCGCGATGTCGCTGCGCTGCAACACATGTCCGTCCCGATTGATCTGATCTTTGTACGCCGCCGTTGCTATGCCGGACATCACAAGCATAAGGACAGCGAGCAGTACAGCGATTTTCTTGTTCATCATCCTCAACCTCCAAAAATTATAGTCGAGAAAACGGAAACATAAAAAAATGGTATTTTTTGTTTCATATATAGTATACTGTCTGCTTCCATCAGAATCAACCAAAAATTGCAGGGCTTTCGCACAGTACGGCGAATCAATAACATATAGAAACCGAGAGGAGGAATCCCCATGTCCATACTTGCCGCCTACGTCGTTCCCCATCCGCCGCTGATCCTGCCGGAGGTCGGGCGGGGCGAGGAGAAGAAGATTCAGCTCACGGTAAATGCCTACGAACGCGCCATGAAGGAGGCGGCGGAGCAGAAGCCCGATACGGTCATCATCGCGAGCCCGCACACGGTCATGTACGCCGACTACTTCCACATCGCGCCGGGCGAGGAGGCAGAGGGCAGCTTTGCCCAGTTCGGCGCGGAGGAGGTCACGGTCGCGGCGCGGTATGACACGGTACTCGCAAAGGAGATCGAGATGGAGGCGGGCGCAGCAGGAATCGAGGCGGGCCCTGTCGGCGGGCGGAACGCCGTGCTCGATCACGCTGTCATGATCCCGCTGCGCTTCCTGTACACACACACGCGGGACTTCCGCGTGGTGCGGCTCGGCATCTCGGGGCTGTCCCCGCTCGATCACTACAACTTCGGCAAATGCGTCGCACGCGCCGTCAATACGCTCGGACGGCGGGCGGTCTTCATCGCGAGCGGCGACCTCTCGCACAAGCTCACACCCGAAGGGCCGTACGGATTCGCCCCCGAGGGGCCGCGCTTTGACAAAGCGTGCATGAAGTACCTTGAGGAGGGCGACTTCCTAAAGCTCCTGCGGATGGAGCGTACCCTCTATGAACCTGCGGCAGAGTGCGGGCTGCGCACGTTCTGGATGATGGCAGGTGCGCTCGACGGGCAGGCGCTCAAAATCAAGAAGCTCTCCTATCAAGGGCCGTTCGGTGTCGGCTACGGCGTTGTCTCACTCCGCGTGACGCGTGAGGATGTGCGCCGCAACTTCGCCGAACGCTACGAGATGCTCGAACGGCGGGCGCAGGAGGAGCGGCGTGCCGCCGAGGACGACTATGTGCGGCTCGCACGGCACGCGATTGAAACCATTGTCCGTACGGGGAAAAATGCAGAACTCCCACAGGGACTTTCATCCGAGATGGCAGAGCGGGCAGGCGTCTTCGTCTCGCTCAAAAAGGACGGCGAGCTGCGCGGCTGCATCGGCACGTTTGAACCCACGACGAAGAATATCGCAGAGGAGATTCTCCAAAACGCCGCCTCTGCCGCGCTGCGCGACCCGCGCTTTCCACCCGTCAAAAAGGAGGAACTGGACGCACTCGTCTACTCCGTCGACGTACTCACGGAGCCAGAACTGGTCAGCGGTGCGGACGATCTCGATGCAAAGAAATACGGCGTGATTGTCGAGTACCGTGCACGCAAGGGGCTGCTGCTACCCGATCTGGACGGTGTGGACACGGTGGACGAGCAGCTGCGCATCGCCCGCCAAAAGGGCGGCATCCCCGCCGATGCTCCGATCCGCATCTGGCGGTTTACCGTCGAGCGGCACCACTGAGATGGATACACGGGATATACGGGCGGACAGAGCTGCGGAGGCTGCTGTAGATACACGGCGAATCCATACGGGCGGATCTGTGGATGCTGCTCCGTCTCCCACGGGCGCGGACACACCGATCACCTGCACACTCTGCCCCCATGCCTGCCGTCTGCGACTGGGCGCGACGGGATTCTGCCGTGCACGCAGGAACGAGGGCGGCACGATCCGCGCCATCAACTACGGGCGGCTGACCGCTCTTGCGCTCGACCCGATCGAGAAGAAGCCGCTCTACCATTTTTATCCCAACCGTCAAATTCTCTCGGTCGGCAGCTTCGGCTGCAACCTCGCGTGCCCGTTCTGCCAGAACGCGGGAATTGCAGCGGCAGACGAGCGCATCGAGACGGAGAACGTCATGCCCGCGCAGCTTGCCGCACTCGCCGAGGAGCTGCGGCATCAGCCACGCGGCAATATCGGTGTCGCCTTTACCTACAACGAGCCGCTCGTCGGCTATGAGTACATCATGGACACGGCCCCGCTCCTGCACGCGGCGGGGATGAAGGTCGTACTCGTCACGAACGGCATGATCTGCACGGAGCCGCTCACGCGTCTCCTGCCGCACGTCGATGCGATGAACATAGATCTGAAGGCATGGCGCACGGACACCTATCGGCAGCTTGACGGCGACCTAGCGGCGGTGAAGTCGACCATCGCAACCGCTGTCCACTCCGGCGTGCACATCGAGGTGACAACCCTCGTCGTCCCGGGCATCAGCGACCATGCCGAGGACATAGACGAGGAGGCTCACTGGCTTTCCACCCTCTCGCCCGACCTCCCGCTCCACATCAGCCGCTATTTCCCGCGCCACCGCATGAGCGAGCCGCCGACACCGATTGCGGACATCGACCGCCTCACAGCAGTCGCACGGCGACATCTGCGGCACGTCCATCGCGGGAACTGCTGAATAAACAAACTTAGGGAATCGCTGATAAAACAGACCTGCAGATTGGCGTAGATTTTTTGTCCGAACAAGGAGACAAACCGGACGCATAGCCAAAGCTATGTGGAGGATTTGCTAACGAAAAGCGGGCAAAAAAGATGCGCTAAGATGGTAGTGCTGAATTTATCAGTGCTTCCTTAAAAGCCAAAAGACCTCCCACACCATCCACAGTGTGAGAGGTCTTTGTGCGTGATGTCTTATAGCATCGCCGAGACAGCCGCCGCCGTCGCAGCAGAACCCTGAGCCGCCTTCGAGAGCAGCAGCGGATCTCCGATCTGCTCGCGTGCCTGCAGTTTCATCTTCTCGATCGTTTCGGAGATGACATCCTTGCCCGCCTCGGGGTGCGAGCCGCGCGTCACGATCTGGGAGACGAGTTTCGTCCCCTCGTAGATCTGCGTGATGACCGTACCGTCCGCGAGGATGCGTGTGATAACCGTATCGCCGACCTTCTCCGACCAGTCGCGTGCCTCCGCTGCCTTCATCTCCTTGAAATTCTGCAGTACCCGCGCAAAGGTATCGGACGTATCCTCCTTGACGGAATGTGTGCGATGCCCGGCAGATGCCGACACAACACCGCCACTGCCATAAACTTTATCGAGTTCCATCAGTTTCCCTCCCTTCGCGCTTCCTGCTTGGTATCGACTTCCTTACCATTTCTATCGGAGGAATCCCGCCCTCCTTAAGGAATCGCTGATGAAATCAGCAATTTATGAACAAAATTCTTGAACTGACGCGACTTTTCCGATAATATAAAAGAAATGAATGGAGATGATGAGAATGAGCGAACTGCTTTCCTTCTCCTCCGACTACATGGAGGGGGCGCACGCGGAGATCCTGCAGCGGCTTGTCGCGACTAATCTGGAGCAGACGGCGGGCTATGGGCTGGACACATACTCCGATGCAGCGCGGGAGAAGATACGAAAGGCGTGCCGCAGTCCGCGTGCAGAGATTTATTTTCTCGCGGGTGGAACGCAGACGAACCGCATTGTGATCTCATCTCTGCTGCGCCCCTACGAAGGTGTGATTGCCGCAGACACGGGGCATATCACCGTACACGAGGCGGGCGCAATCGAGTGCGGCGGTCACAAGGTGCTCGCGCTCCCACACACGGACGGCAAACTCACGGCACGCGCCATTGAAAGCTGCCTGCGTGCCTATCACGAGGATGCGAACCGCGACCACATGGTGCGCCCAGGCATGGTCTATCTCTCCCATCCGACGGAGTACGGGACGCTCTACACCATGGACGAGCTGGAGGTCATCAGCGCGATCTGCCGTGCGAACAAGATCCCGCTCTTCCTCGACGGGGCGCGGCTCGCGTATGCGCTCGGCTGCCCCGCGAACGAACTGACCCTGCCCGCCATCGCACGTCTGACGGATGTGTTCTACATCGGCGGGACGAAGTGCGGCGCACTCTTCGGCGAAGCGATCGTGTTCCCGAAGGCGGGCACCGTCCCGCATTTCTTCACCATCGTCAAGCAGAATGGCTCACTACTGGCAAAGGGGCGCGTGCTCGGCATCCAGTTCGACACCCTCTTTACCGATGGACTGTACGAGCGCGGCGGTGCGCACGCCGTCACGGCGGCCGACCGCATCCGTACGGCACTCACGGAGAAGGGCTATCAGCTCGCTGTGGACAGCCCGACGAACCAGATCTTCCTTGCGCTCGATGACACGCAGCACGCGCATCTCTCCGCAGAGGTCAGCATGGGATTCTGGGAGAAGCAGGACGAGGCGACCATCATGCGCATCGCGACCAGCTGGGCGACACAGGATGCGGACGTGGAGCGATTGATCGCGGTGCTGTAAGAGAAAATCCACTTGCATCGCTGTAAGTGGACTGTTATAATAGACATAGAAAGAAACGCCCTTTGACGGCATCTTTCCATTCATCGTGTTGTTATATTTCTAAACAACCGCTCATTGGTCAGAATGGGCGGTTACTCTTTTGCTATTGCAAGCAGATATCCGGTGGCAACGACCAGAAAAACGATCGCGTCAACTTCCGTCATACTCAGTCACCCTCTCTCGGGGGAAAGATACCGCCGCAGGATTCCTCCTGCCCAGGACGTTTCAATCACATGATAGCATAGCCAAATATAAAATACAAACAAATTTTCGTAAAATTAACAATCTCATTGTCCTTGACGATGTCACGCACAAATGATAGAATAGAGGTATAAAAAGGGCACTGCCGGATAGACGGCTGCCCCTCATTTTTGGCAGAGAATCCCGCCTACTCCTGGAAGCGTAAGGCGGGTTTTCTCATTTATCGGCGAACGCTGATCATCAATACGGTAAACACAACGAGAAATGTTAAAAACTCGTAGGTCTCCATACGAATCCCCCCTCTCGGGGGCGAGATTGCCGCCTACCGTGTCAGCAGTGCTTGCACATAGTATATCATAAGAACATATGTAGTACAATAGGAAATCCCCTTGACGCTGTGTGCATCAAGGGGATTCTTCTGTTACAAAACGATCAAATATCCAGATTCCGCACAAGCCGTGCATTCTCCTCGATGAACTGGCGGCGCGGCTCGACCTTGTCGCCCATGAGGATGGTAAAGAGTTCGTCTGCGGCTTCTGCATCCTCTGCGCCGACCTGCAGCATGGTGCGTCCCTCTGGGTTCATGGTGGTCTCCCAGAGCTGCTCGGGGTTCATCTCGCCGAGTCCCTTGTACCGCTGGATGGTGACACCGTCGCGCCCGATCTCGTCGAGTTTCTTCGCCTGTTCCTCGTCGGAGTAGGTGTAGAAATGCTTTTTGTCCTTGCGGATCTGGTAGAGAGGCGGCTGCGCGATGTAGACGTGTCCGTGGTCGACGAGCGGCTTCATGTAGCGGTAGAAGAAGGTGAGGAGCAGGGTGCGGATGTGCGCCCCGTCGACGTCCGCATCGGTCATGATGATGATCTTGCCGTAGCGGCGTTTCGAGAGGTCGAACTCCTCGCCGATGCCCGTGCCGAATGCGGTAATCATGGTGCGAATCTCCGCGTTGGCAAAGATCTTGTCCAGACGCGCCTTCTCGACGTTGAGGATCTTGCCGCGCAGGGGCAGGATCGCTTGGAAACGGCGGTCGCGTCCCTGTTTTGCCGAACCGCCCGCAGAGTCGCCCTCGACGATGTAGATCTCGCATTGGTCGGGGTCTTTGACGGAGCAGTCTGCGAGTTTACCCGGCAGGCTCGACACCTCCAGGGCGTTCTTGCGGCGCGTGAGTTCCCTTGCCTTGCGTGCCGCCTCACGGGCACGGGATGCCATGAGAGATTTTTCCAGTACCTTTTTCGTGACGGCGGGGTTCTCCTCGAAGTACTCGGTCAGTCCCTCGGTGACGATGGAGTCAACGATGCCGCGCACCTCGGAGTTGCCGAGTTTCGTCTTGGTCTGTCCCTCGAACTGCGGCTCGCGCACCTTCAGACTGATGACGGCGGTGAGTCCCTCGCGCACGTCCTCGCCCGAGAGGTTGCCGTCCTTGTCCTTCAGCACGTTCAGCCGCCGCGCAAAGTCGTTCGCCGCACGGGTGAGAGCGATCTTGAACCCCGCGAGGTGCGTGCCGCCCTCCTCGGTGTTGATGTTGTTGACGAAGCTGTAGATGTTTTCCTGATAGCTGTCGTTGTACTGCATGGCGATCTCGACGACGGTGTCGTCCTTGACCCCGTTGAAGTAGATCGGCTCCTCGTTGATGGTCTCCTTCTTGCGGTTGAGGTGGGAGACGAAGGAGCGGATGCCGCCGTCGAAGTGGAAGGTCTCGCGCCGCTCCGCCTCGCCGCGCTCATCGACGAGGGTGATTGTGATGCCGTGGTTGAGAAAGGCAAGTTCGCGCAGACGGTGTTTCAGCGTCTCGAAGCTATAGGTGGTGACGGTGAAGATCTCGGGGTCGGGAACGAAGTGGACGCGTGTCCCTGTGGTCTCGCTCGTTCCGATTTCGTGAAGTTTCTCCTGTGTCACGCCGCGTGAAAAGGAGATCTCATGTATCTTGCCGTCACGGCGCACCTGAACGTCCATCGCGGAGGAGAGCGCGTTGACGACGGAGACGCCGACGCCGTGGAGACCGCCCGAGACCTTATACCCGTCGCCGCCGAATTTGCCGCCCGCGTGGAGGACGGTGAGTACGACCTCGACCGCGGGCATGCCGCTCTCGTGCATATCGACGGGGATGCCGCGCCCGTTGTCTGTGACGGTGATGCTGTTGTCCCCGTGGATCACAACCTCGACCGTGTCGCAATAGCCCGCGAGTGCCTCGTCGATGGAGTTGTCCACGACCTCATAGACGAGGTGATGCAGTCCGCGCTCCGATGTCGAGCCAATGTACATACCGGGACGCTTGCGTACTGCCTCCAGTCCCTCAAGGACTTGGATCTGTCCCGCGCCGTAGTCGGCATCGACGGCGGTCACCTCGTCGCCCATCTCCTCGGCGGAGATGGCAATACCCGAGAGGTCGGGCATATCCGCCATTTCGGCGGCTTCCTTTGCCTCCGCCTCGGTCATCGGGCGAACCTCTGCCTGTTCTTCGTTTGCATTCAGGTCGATTGTCTTTGCCATTATGTCCTCCTTGGGGATATTATTTTCTAGGAATCGATGCTACACAAATGATCTCGTAGTTGTTTTCTTTCAAAATATCGGCGCAATACTTTCTCAGAGGCGGAATATCCTCTGTTATCATATCCCACACCTTCGAGAAGTCTACCCCCGTATCATACCCATGTGCAATAATATTGCGCTGTCCTTTGATCTGTTTCCATGGAATCTCTTTTGCCTTTGCTAAAAACTCATCCGAAAGATGACGGGCAATCTCTCCGATTGCCTGTAAATTGATCGAAACATTTCCTTGATAGATATGGTTGTTGATGAAGAGAGTTCGATCCTCGCCAAAATATGACATGGTGTCAAGGATTCGATCACAATGCTTGACGATATGCTGGAGGATCTGTCCATCCTTCTCGCTCACTGTCATAGATCAGTATCTCCTCTCTTTCCACATATTTTTTGAAGATTTTATACTCCTCCGGGATTCTCGTAATCAGATCGATTTCTTTCCCCAGAGCCTCTTCGAGGTCTGCATAAAAACCTCCGAGTTCGAGAAACCTCATTTCCTCAGCTGCTTTGACATGAAGATCCACGTCGCTGTCCTCACGCGCCTCGCCGCGTGCATACGAGCCGAAGAGCCAGACTTTTTCTACCTTGTACTGATCGCAAATAGGGCGGATTTTCGCGCGGATTTCGTCAATGGTGAGGATCATGAATCTCGCCCCTTTCGTTATGATTTCTTCTTTGTCTTGCGCTTCTTCATCTCTTCCCAGAATTCGCGCGTGGTGATGAGTTCGTTCCTGAGTTCCCAGAAGGTGCTCTGAATCTTCTTCGGTGTAATCTCCTCGGGCGGCAGTCCGCGATGGAGCATGGTGAGTATGCGTGCATTTTCACTGTTCTGTGCGGTATATTCGGTCTCGCCCGCGATGCGGCGCACGAGGTCGGCACGCTCACTGCCGAGCAGGAGGGCATCGCAGGAGGGGATGCGGCGCACGATGTCCGCGAGTTTCGCCCACGGCTCACGCATGAGGATCGTTCGTACCTCATGGCGCACGCTGCGCTCCTCGGCGCGGCGGCAGTCATGGCAGACGCGCTCAATCATACGCCCACACGAGGGGCACGCTGTGTAACCGCGCTGCTCCTTGAGCCGCTTTGCCTTGCGCGTCGTCTGATAGGCGCGCTGGATGTGGGTCGCAAGTTTCGCATCGGCGACCGTTTCCGCGAGTGCCTTGCCGTGTGCGATTTCCGCGTCGCTGAGTCCCGTCTGGACGAGGGCGCGTGCGTAAGCGGCGCGTGTCTCCATATCCTGCCCGTCCTCTGCCGGAATGGGAGCAGGACGCGCCGAACGCGCAAAGACGATCTCCCTCACAAGCCGTCCGCCCGCGTAGTTGTTGACGCGCTGGATGGTGTCGGGCATGGTCATGCGCATCTCGTTTTTCCATGTGGCATCGGGTGCGTAGAGGAAGAGTTTGCCGTCCTTGATGGCGACGGCACGCACGCGGCGTGCGACCATCTCCCCGATGATATCCGCCCAATGGGAGAGTGTAGTATGCGCGATGTAGTCGCGCTCGAACGCGGGACCAAGGCGGTGGACGGCGGCACGCACATCATCGCCCGCGTTTGCTGTGCCGAGTGTTGTGCGCATAAATCCGCCTCCATTCCTTCGCCATATGTACGCAACGCGGCTACGATACGTTCCACTTCGTCTGCAATAGCACTACATCTCCCGTATCTGCCCATTTTCCACATACCGATACGTTCCCATGCGCTCTGACGGGAAATATGCCGCATCGGTCGCGGTGATGAAGGTCTGGATCTCCTCGCTGCGGATAAAGGAGAGAAGCGCGGCGCGGCGATCCGCGTCCAGCTCACTCATGACATCATCGAGGAGGAGGATCGGTGCCTCACCGACGTTCTCGCGCAGGTAGAAGAGCTCGGCGAGCTTCAGCGCGAGTGCGCCCGTGCGCTGCTGTCCCTGCGAGCCGTAGCTCCTGAGACTCATGCCGCCCACGGCAAGAACCAGATCGTCCAGATGCGGACCGATCCCCGTCGTGGCGCGTGCAATATCACGCGCACGCATTTCCTTGAACATCTCATTATACCATAGTTCGAGACGTTCTGTCATGCCATCTTTCAGAGAGGTCAGCCCTGCGGGCGCGTGCGCGATCTCATACGATACGGTCAGTTCCTCGCCCGCCGCGAGCACCGCCTGCACACGCGCAGAGAGCGCACGCAGCTGCTCTGTCGCTGCAATCCGCCGCGTGACGATGTACGCGGCACTCTTTGCGAGCTGTGCATCCCACGGGAGGAGTGCATCGACGGGCGCGAGCCGCTCGCGGATGTCCTTCAGCAGTGCTCCCCGCTGACGCAGGATGTGCGTGTAGCGCAGGAGTTCCCCGTAGTACGCAGGGCTTGCCTGCGAGAGCTCGGCATCCAGATAGCGACGGCGGAGCGCAGGCGCACCCTTGACGAGAAAGAGATCCTCGGGGGAAAAGAGCACCATCGGCAGGATGCCGACGAGGTCGCGCTGCCTGAGATTTTCCCCGCTGCGCTCGATGCGCCGCCGTGCGCCGCGTGCGAAGGTAAAATTCAGCGCACCGGGTACATCATGCCGCAGGAAGGAAAGCCCGATGTGCGCTCCGTCTGCACCCATCCGAATAAGCTCCGCATCGCTCGATGTGCGATGGGAGCGTCCGAACGCGGCGTAGTAAAGCGCCTCGATGATATTCGTCTTGCCCTGTGCGTTCGCTCCGAGGAAAATCTGCACCCCTGCATCGAAAGAGAGGTGCAGCTCCTCATAGTTGCGATAGGAACGCAGTACAAGTGATGTAATCTGCATAACTACGAACGAACGACACGGTAAGTATCTTCGCCCTCGATTGTAACGACATCACCGACGACAAGTTTGCGTCGGCGAGCCGTCTCGACTTCCCCATTGCGGAGGATTGCCTGTGCGGCAATCAGCTCCTTTACGACGCCGCCGCTCGGTACAGCACCGGCGAGCTTGAGGAACTGGTCGAGCTGAATCGTGTCCGTATGAATCTCGATATCTGTCAATGTGTCCTCACTGGCGTTACAACGTATACATATTTTGCATCAACTTCTTCACGGATCGTGATGGGCGAGAGGTTCATGCCCTGCGCGTTTGTTCCTTGCAGGGAGAGGATAAAGGTATCGCTATCGAGCGACTTCACCGCATCCATGAGGTAGGACGCATTGAACGCGATCGTGACATCATCACCCGTCACCTCGGCGGGAATCGTCTCCTCCGCCTCGCCGATCTCGGGGCTGTTCGAGGAGATGCGCATCAGTCCCTGCTCGAATGCGAGTTTGACGATGTTGTATTGATCGGTGCGTGCAATGAGCGAGGCGCGTTCCACGGCGGAGGCAAATGTCGCAGCGTCGAGGGTGACACGCGTTCGGATATTCTCCTCCGTCGGAATGACGCGGCGATAGTCGGGAAATGCGCCCTCGATCAGACGCGAGGTCATGTAGATGTTATCCGAGGACATGCTGATCTGGTTATAGGAGCAGGTGACGTGGATGTCACTTTCCACCTCGCCTGTGATGGTGCGTGTGACTTCCTCAAGGAAGCGTGCAGGAATGATGACGCGGATCGATCCGGCATCCTCTTCGAGCATCTCACTCTTGACGGCGAGGCGATGCACATTTGTCGCGGCAAACGTGACCTCTCTGCCCTCGACTTCGAGCTGACAGCCTGTGAAGATCGGACGGCGGTCACGTTGTTCCTCACGCAGACAAGCGAATGCAGATTTCTTGACAAGACGTGCAAGTGTACGGTCTTTAATGGTAAATTGCAGTGTCCCTCCCATACGTTGAAGTACAGGGAAATCTGTCGTCTCCATCGTGCGCAGGGTAAAACGCGCCGTACCGGATTTGATTACGGCAAGACCGTCGGAGCTCTCTGTGTCGATGGAGACTTCCTCAGCGGGCAGTTTGCGTGCGAATTCGGTGAGGTACTTGCCGGGCAGGACTGCCGTGCCGACCATATGAATCTCTGCGGGGATTGTAACGATGAAGCCCAGCTCGTAGTTCGTGGACTGGAGTTCGAGCTGTCCCTCCTTCGCCGTCATATAGATGCCTGAGAGAATGGGAGTTTGCAGCTTGGTGGAGAGTCCCTTGCTGACGATCTGCAGCGCAGAGATGAGGTCGCTCTTGGCGAGTGTGATGTGCATATGTGTTCCTTTCTGATGGAGCTTTGCGCGGTCTGCGTACCGTTTTTCTATGAATGCGTGTAGAAAATAAATATAGTAGCCGTAGTAGTAGATGCTGTGGATTGGTGGAAAAGTGGAGAAAAGCCTGGAGCGGCGCGGAGGTGGCTGTGGATAATTTGAGTGGAGTTATTCCTGAGTTATCAACAGTTTACACAGATGGGCGGTGGATGAAATGTTATCCACAAAGCATCCACATGAAATGCCGTGGGAAATGAACAGAGATGTCCACAGGACAATCGTGTCTGCACTCTATTGTAAGACGATTACATACGGTGTATAAGATTACGGGGAATTGGGTTCTATGATAAATGTTACGGAAAAATGCAGACAGCGATGCTCCTAAGCAAACCCTAGTGGAGCAAGCGGGGAAAGTGTGCGGTACGCCCCGCCGGACTTCTTTCGTTCAAGCGAAGCGCGTTTAAGAAGTCTGGCGGTATTTGAGCGTACAAGCACACGAACGCTTGCGTAACTAAGTGTTTGCGTGGAGCACGCATGTCCGTAACATCTGACGTAGATTCGGGAATTGCATCAGATCCCCTTGATCTGGATGCTCAGAGATTCGATGAGTGCCTTCGTCGCGGGGTCACTGTCCGTCAGGTTCTGGATCTTCTTGTGCGCATGGATGACAGTGGAGTGGTCGCGGTTGAAGAAACCGCCGATGGTCGGCCAGGATACCTCCGTCAGCTCGTGGCAGAGATACATCGCGATCTGGCGCGGGTAGGCAATGTCATTGCTGCGCTTCGAGGAGCGGATGTCCTCGCTTGTCACCTTGAAATGCGTGCAGACGATGCGCTCGATCATCTCCATCGTGATGCGCCGCCCCTTCTCACCGCGCAGATAGTTGCCGAGCGCGGCGACGCAGGTCGTCTCGTCGATCGGCATCCGCATCGTCGAGGCATATTTGATGAGGCGTGTGAGTGCGCCCTCAAGCTCGCGGATGTTGCTGTCAACGCGGCTTGCGATGTAGGTCACGACATCCTCCGGGATATCGACCTCCTCGGTCTGCGCCTTTTTCTGGAGGATTGCGACACGCGTCTCGAATTCCGGCGGTTGGATATCCACGACCACGCCTCCTGCGAAGCGTGAGATCAGGCGATCCTCGAGCCCCTTGACATCCTGCGGCTGGCGATCCGAGGTCAGGATGATCTGGCTGCCGTTGTCGCGCAGCTTGTTGAACGTCTGGAAAAACTCCGTCTGTGTCTGCTCCTGTCCCCCAAAAAACTGGATATCGTCGATCAGCAGCACGTCGATGCTGTAGTATTTCTTACGGAACGCATCCATGTTCTTCTCGCGAATCGAGCGGATAAATTCGTTCGTGAAATCCGTGCTTGCAATGTAAAGGACGCGCTTCTCGGGGTGATCCGCGAGGATCTTGTGGCCGACCGCGTGCATCAGATGGGTCTTGCCGAGCCCCACGCCGCCGTAAATGAAGAGCGGGTTATGTGAGGGGAGACCCGGTGCATCCGCGACCGCCTTTGCCATCGAGTACGAGAACTGGTTGGAACGTCCCATGACGAACGCGTCAAACGTGTACTTCGGATTCAGCGTCGAGGCATCGTCCGGTGCCGCCCCCGTCTCGCCGCTGGGCGTAAGCGGGAGGCTGCCCTGCGCGGGCACATTGTAATCGTCGATCTCCTCGGCGGTCATGTGTCCGATATGCGCGTCTTTTTTGCGCGGCTCCTGCGCTGCGGCTTTCTCCACAGGCGGTTCTTTTTTTCCGGACGTTTCCTTTTTCGCCGCGCCCGCCGCCCGATCCACAATCAGTGTAATCATGTAGGGCGCACCGAGTGCGTGCTGCACCGCATCCTCGAGGAGGACGAGATAGCGCGGCTCGATGTACTGCTTCGTGAACGAATCCGCCACGGCGAGGACGAGCTCATTGCCGTCGAGCGAGACGGGGACAATGCGCGAGATCCACTGCTTCACAGCGTCTTTGGGGATGATTCCGTCGGTTTTTTCAAGTATTTTTTGCCATTGCGATTCGATGGCAGGGGTCATTTCTTCGGACATACACCTGAGTCCCTTCAAAAAATTTTTTTGTCTGCGTGCGTCCCCTTTATCCACAGAGTTATTCACACTTGTGGATAAGTTTGTCAATGACTGCGGTGCGATAATATGCGTGGGAATGAAATTATGCACGTTTTTTTCACAGGTTTTCCACAATACAGTGAGGATATTTTAGCAAAAAAAAAGAGACTTATCAACAGGCTCTTTCGACCTAGCTATGGAAAAAAACGCGCAAATAGAGTGTCTATGCCTTGACAGTGCGGGTTTTTTTCGTCTATAATGTCCCCTAGTAATCCCTATGATACGAATCGCCGCACGGCATATGCCGCGAAACGCGGCAGCAAAGGAGGTGACGTGAGGTGAAGAGAACATTTCAGCCCAACAACCATTGGAGAAAAAAGACACATGGATTCCGTGAGCGCATGAAGACGAAAGGCGGCCGCCTCGTATTGAAGAGAAGGCGTCAGCGCGGACGAAAGAAGCTGTCGGCGTAAAGCTGCAGCCTGACAGAGGTCACGCGAGTGACCTCTTTTTTTAGCGATATGGAAGAAAAAAGACACACCCTGCCACGCGCAAAGATGATTAAGCGGCGCAGCGACTTTCAGCATGTCTATCAAAAGGGCACCTCCGTCGCGGGGCGGCGGATGATCCTGTACGTCCTGCGCGACAGCCGCGTCGCGGGCAAGGTCGGCTTTGCCGCCGGGAAAAAACTCGGGTGCGCCGCTGTGCGCAGCCGTACGAAGCGTCTCCTGCGTGAGGCGTATCGCCATATGCAGCATGAGCTGCGCACCGATGTCGGGATTCTCCTGATCGGCCGCGCTGGACTTGTTGCGGGCAAAATGCAGGATGCTGCCGTCGAGCTCCGCAGCCTCGCGCGCCGCGCGAAGATCTTTGCAGACGGAGGTACGCCGCATCGCACGGGGGAGCAGTGATGAAGCGTCTGCTCCTTCTTCTGGTGCAGTTCTATCGCAGCTGCATCTCTCCGCTCCTACCGCCCTCCTGCCGCTACTACCCCACCTGCTCCGCCTACGCGATGGAGGCGATCGAGCGGTACGGTGCGCGGCGCGGTGGATGGATGGCACTCCGGCGCATCCTGCGCTGTCATCCGTTCCACGTGGGCGGCTACGATCCTGTGCCGTAGATCCTTATTTCTTTCGTTGGGCATTGCGTCACGAAAATCGAATAAATCTATACAAATCGAGATCTTATTTTCCACGAAACTTCCCTACAGTAGGAGGAAACAGCGTTGATCGAATTTTTTAGCAACCTCTTTGAGCCCATCATCCATGTTTTGCAGCTTATCCTCGGCGGCTTCTACACCATCACCAGTGCCGCCGGATTCGTCAGCTACGGCTTTCCCATCATCCTTCTCACCATCCTCATCAAGGTCGTGACCTACCCGCTCACCGTCAAGCAGATCAAATCCATGAAGGCGATGCAGGAAATCCAGCCGAAGATGAAAAAGATCCAGGAAAAGTATAAAAACAACCCGCAGATGCTCCAGCAGAAAACGGGCGAACTCTTCCGCGAGGCGGGGGTCAACCCGCTTGCCGGCTGCCTGCCCCTCCTCGTGCAGATGCCGATCCTCATGGGCATGTACTACGCCCTCTTTAACTTTACCTTTCCGAGCGCGGAGGCGGCGGCATTCTTCTGGCTGCCGAATATGTCAGAGCCGGATCCGCTCTACATCCTGCCCGTCCTCTCGGCAGCGACCACCTATCTGCAGCAGAAAATGACCTCCACCGAGATGAATCCCCAGATGAAGATCATGATGACCATCATGCCGCTCTTCATCGGCTGGATCAGCCTGACCTTCCCCTCGGGACTCGTCCTCTACTGGGTCACGATGAACGTCGTGCAGATCACCCAGCAGTGGTGGATGTACCGTGGTGAAAATGCGGCAGCAAAGGGGGCAAACTGACATGGCAGAGATCATCGAGACCACCGGAAAAACCGTCGAGGACGCACTCTCGCACGCCCTCGACAAGCTCGGCTGCGGCAGAGCTGAGGTCACCTATGAGGTCGTACAGGAGCCCTCGGGCGGCTTCCTCGGACTCTGGGGCAAACGCGAGGCGCGCATCCGCGTCACGACGCGCCCCGTGATCCCGCCGCAGCGCACCGAGGTGCAGACACCCGCGCCGCCGACCGTCATTGCACCGCCGCCGGCACCTCCCGTCGTGGAGAAAGAGACCGCAGAGGAGAACGCTCCGTCGGACGATGGATTCGGCGTGCGTCCGAAACGCTTCCACACCGATCTGCGCTCCTCCGTGCGAAAGAAGATGGAGCAGAGCACCGCGCCGCGCAGCACGGGGGATCGTGGACACCGTGAGAGTGGACGCGGTGAGGATACGCGCCCGCCCCGCGAGAGCCGTGGCTACGGCGAGCGGCGGGACTACCCCACGCGTGGGGGATATGGCGAGAGCCGCGCGCGCGGCCGCTATGAGGGACAGGACGAGCGGCGCGAACGACGCGAGCGTCCGTCCTACGAGCGCGAGAACGCGGGCTATGAGATGCGGGAACGTCGTGAGCGTCCCGACACGCAGCTCCTCCCGCTCACCGACGAGATGGCCGCAGCAGCTGAGAAATTTCTCGGCGAGATCTTTGCCGCGATGGCACTCAGTGTCGAGCTGCATCGTACAGACACCCCGTCCGGCACCATTTTCAACATGCAGGGCGAGAACCTCGGCATCCTCATCGGCAAGCACGGCGCGACTCTTGACGCGCTCCAGTACCTCACGAATCTCGTCGTGAACAAGATCCCCGAGACCGGCTATGCGCGTATCATCCTCGATGTTGAGGACTACCGTGCACGCCGTGAGGAGACACTCACGCGCCTCGCGGGGCATCTCGCGGACAAGGCGTGCCGTATCGGCGAGGAGATCCACCTCGAACCGATGAGTCGCCACGAGCGCAAGATCATTCACATGGCACTGCAGGACAACCGACGCGTCACCACCTACAGCGCGGGCGACAACCCGCGCCGCTACGTCGTCATCGTTCCGCGCCGTCGTCGCTATTCGCGTGACTACGACGAACCGAGCTATGACCGCTACGAGCGGTAAGGGCGCACCCTTTTGAGCGGGCTTTGGATGATACGGGAAAATCGTTCAAAGTCTCTAGAAGATACTTGATATACAAATGAGGTGTGTTGTACGGAGCAGAATGCTTCATACAGCACACCTCTTTCCGACATTTTTGAGAAATGGGAAAGGGAAAGCATGACCGAGGACACCATCAGCCAGATCGCCACCCCGCAGGGAACGGGCGGCATCGGCATCATTCGTGTGAGCGGAGCAAACGCACTGAACATTGCGCATGCGGTATTTCGTCCCATGCGCGGGACGCTTGGGGAGATCGCGCCGTACACGGCACGCTACGGGAACATCGTCGCGGCGGACGGCACCATCATCGACGAGTGTATCCTCCTCTTTATGCGTGCGCCGCACTCCTACACGGGCGAGGACACCATCGAGCTCCAGTGCCACGGCGGCACAATCGTCCTGCGCTCCGTTCTCCAGCGCACATGGGAGGCGGGCGCACGTCCTGCCGCAGCGGGCGAGTTCACAAAACGCGCCTTTCTGAATGGGCGGCTCGACCTTGCGCGCGCCGAGGGCGTTATGGAACTTATCAACGCGCGGAGTTCTCGTGCTGCCCGCGCCGCGCGGGAGCGTCTGGCGGGTGCACTCTCGCGCGAGATCACAGCGATCCGCACGCGCCTGCTCGGCGCGATTGCACGCATCGAGGCGGGCATCGACTTCCCCGAGGACGACATCCCTGCCGCATCCGCCGCCGCACTCCGCGCGGATATCAGCGATGCCGCCGGTGCCGTACAGAAACTCCTCACGGGCGCATACGCGGGACGCATCCTGCGCATGGGGGTCAAGACCGTCATCGTCGGCCGTCCGAACGTCGGCAAATCCAGCCTCCTCAATGCCCTTCTCGGTACGGAGCGTGTCATCGTCACCGACGTGCCCGGCACCACGCGGGATGTCATCGAGGAGGAGATCAGCGTCGAGGGCATTCCCCTTCGCCTCATCGATACCGCAGGGCTGCGTGCAGCAGAGGACGAGGTCGAGCGGCTCGGCGTTGCACGCACCGAGCAGCACCTCGGCGATGCGGAGCTCGTCCTCGCCGTCTTTGACAGCTCCTGCGGGCTCACCGACGAGGATCGCGAAATCCTCGCCCGCCTCAAGAGCATGGATGCGGACATCATCATCCTTTGCAACAAGGAGGACTGCGCCTCCGTCCTGCGCGTCACCGACTTCGACGGACTGAACGCACCCGTCCTGATGATCTCCGCACAGGCGGGGACGGGGCTCGATGCTCTGCGCGAGACCATCGCCGCACGCGTCCGCGCTCTTGAGGGTGATCTCGGCGACGGAGCACTGCCGAACAAGGAGCGTGAGGTCGAGGCACTCCGCCGTACCGCACAGCATCTCAGCGAAGCGGAGCGCAGCCTCACGGAGGACATGGGCACGGACTTCATCTCGATCGACCTGCGCGGCGCGTACGAAACTCTCGGTGAGATCCTCGGTGAGACCGTCGACACCGATCTCATCGACCGCATCTTCAGCGAGTTCTGCATTGGGAAATAAAGGCAGCGCATGAAATCATCGAGCGAACTCTCGTGGACGACGCGCGAGGAAAAAATCTTTACACAGCTGCGGGATCTTGCACGCGTCTACGGTGCAGAGAAACTCGTATTGTTTGGCTCACGGGCGCGCCGTACACACGGGGAGCGAAGCGATATCGACCTCGCCGTCTATGGCTGCGAAAAGTTCCGTGACTTTTCCTTTGCCGTCGATGAGGAGGTGGATACGCTCCTCTCCTTTGATCTCATCCATATGGATGAGACGGTATCCCCTGCACTTGCGGCAGAGATTGAACGGGATGGGGTGATCCTCTATGAAGCGGTATCATGAATTTGTGCGACATCTGGAAGTCCTGCGTCAGGCGCACACCCAAGACCTGACGAATGAATTTATCATCAGCGGCATCATCGACAAATTCTTCGTTCAGTTTGAACTCGGGTGGAAACTCCTGAAGGATCTCCTGCACTATGAGGGACTGGCGGTCGCCGCCTCGGGCTCGCCGCGCATCATCATCAAGGAGGCATATCTCCTCTATGATTTTCTTGATGAGGAAACGTGGCTGGGGATGCTGCGTGCGCGGAACGACGTGACGCATATCTATAACAGCGTACTTGCGGAGAAACTGGTGAAGGATATTTTGGCGTGCTATATTCCCGCATTCACTGCAATGGAGGCGGGTATTAGGAAGCGTTATGGAGATCTGCTGATTGGGTGATATACTCTGATGGAATGCAAAAAAAGAGCCGCTGATGCGGCTCTTTTTGATGTGTCAAGAACATTTCCTATCCCACAATCCAGGTGACAAAGTAGAGGACGAGCGGAATGGTGACGCAGAAGATACCGATGAAGTCGATATAAACACCGGTCTTGATCATCTTCGTGATCGGGATGTAGCCGGACGCATAGACGATGGCATTTGGCGGCGTCGATACCGGCAGCATAAAGCCCAGTGAGGATGACAGTGCGATGCCGACCGCGACGTGCACGGGGCTGAAGCCCGCAGCGAGTGCTGCCGTGATACCGAGAGGACCTATCATGTTGGTCGCCGCCGTATGGCTTGTGAGTTCGGAGAGCAGCAGCGCCATGACGCAGAAGATGGCAACGAGCGCGAACTCGGAAGGATCACCGCCCAGCATACCGACGATCTTGTCGCCGACCCACTGTGAGAGACCGGTTTTATACATCATGCCGCCCATCGCGAGACCGCCGCCGAAGAGGATGAGCGTGCCCCACTCTATGCCCTGCACCGCCGACTTCCACTCGAGCGTGAACTGACGCTCCTTGAAGTTGACCGGCATGAGGAAGAGGAGCAGCGCACCAAACATCGCAGCAACCGCCTCGGGGAAGAGGAGATTATACATTTTGAGGATCGGCGAGGTGCCGCCGAGGGTCATCGAGAGGATGCCGGGGAAGACCCAGAGGAAGACCGCGACGAGGAAGCAGATAAGCGTGTTTTTCTCTGCACGTGTCCAGCCACCGAGTTCGGCGACGCGGGCGCGGATGAACTCCTCCGCACCGTCGATGCGCTCGACATCGGGCGGGAACATACGGATGAGGATGACATACGTGATGATGAAGTAGACGACCATCGCAATGACACCCCACGTCATCCACTCAAAGAAGGAGATGTGAATGTTTGCCATCTGGTCGAGGAAGCCGAGCATGATGATGTTCGGCGGGGTGCCGATCGGCGTGAGAACGCCACCGATCGAGCAGGCATATGCCGTCATGAGCATCAGACCCGTTGCGTATTTATAGTCGTGAAGGTCAATTTCCTTGCCATTGGCGGCCATCATTTCCTTGATGGCACCGAGGAGGCCGAGGGCAATCGGGAACATCATCGCGGCGGTCGCCGTGTTGCTGACCCAGCCGGAGCAGAGCGCAGCCGCGAGTCCGATCGCGAGGAAGATGCGGCGCGGATTCGAGCCGACCCACGAGCGTGCGAGCAGCCAGTAGGCGAACCTCTTGTCGAGACCGTGATCCATCATTGCCTTCGCGAGGATAAATCCGCCCATAAAGAGGAAGATCATCGGATTTGCAAATGCCGCATACGCGTCCTTTGCGGAGACGACACCGGTCACAACGGCGAGCGTCGGACCGATCAGGGACGTGACAGGAATGGGAACCGGTTCGGTGATCCACCAGAGAGCAACGAGAACCATGATGGCAAGCAGTTTGTGCGAGGCGACCGTCAGTCCGTCGATGGGTGTCAGGAACACCAACAGGGCAAGAATCGGTGCGCCGAACAGTCCGACCAGACGTCGTGTCCGGTCAAACTTTTGCTCCGCCTCATGGATTCTTTGGGCTTCTTTGCTTTGATCAGCACTCATTTTTTCAGCCTCCTTATACTTTAAGGTAATAATTTCTTTGCCCAATTATTATTATACGAAACTTTCAACCCTTTTGGCAACTATTTTCTTGTTGTGAGATTAACTTTTTTTTTCCGCAATTTCTGCTATAATAGAAATGCGGAATCTGTAACAATATGAGGAGGATTTTCATGCAAAGCTTTACCTATCACTGTCCGACCGAGATCATCTTCGGGCGGGATGCGGAGAATGCGGTCGCCGGGAAACTGCGCGCGTTCGGGGCGAGCCGCGTGCTCATCCTCTACGGCGGCGGCAGCGCGGAGCGTTCGGGGCTGCTCTCGCGCATCGAGAAAAATCTGACCTCTGAGGGACTGGCGTTCCTCGTCATGGGCGGCGTGCGTCCGAATCCGCGCGTCTCGTTCGTCCGTGAGGCGATCCGCGAGGGTCTTGCTGCCGATGTCAATTTCATCCTTGCCGTCGGTGGCGGAAGTGTCATCGACTCGGCAAAGGCGGTTGCGCACGGCATCGCAAACCCCGGCATCGACATTTGGGATATCTGGACGCGCAAGGAGGAGCTCACAAAGACCATGCCCTTTGGCACGGTGCTCACGATCCCCGCGGCGGGCAGCGAGACGAGCGACTCGGCAGTGCTCACGAACGAAGATACGGGGCAAAAGCGCGGGCTGAACACACAGCTGAACCGTCCCGTCGTCGCCTTTATGAACCCCGCGCTCGCCTTTACTCTGCCGCGTGAGCAGATTGCAGCGGGGGCGGCGGACATCATGATGCACACGATGGAACGCTACTTCACGAGCGTCAAGGAGCCGAACGTCTTCACCGATCGCGTTGCCGAGCAGCTGATCCGCACCGTCATGGAGTGCGTGCGCCGCCTCCTTGTCAGCCGCAAGGACTACGATGCGATGAGCGAGCTCATGTACTGCGGCAGTGTCTCGCACAGCGGCTTTACCGAGCTCGGGCGCAGGAAGGACTTTTCCGTGCACAAGCTCGGGCACGAACTGTCCGCACGCTACGATGCGACGCACGCACAGACCCTCACCGCGCTCTGGGGGTCGTGGGCGCGGTACGTTTATGCGGACGATCCCGCACGCTTTGCACATTTCGCGGGTGCCATCTTCGGCGTGGATGCGGGCACGGACGAGGAGCGCGCACGCGCGGGCATCCGCAAGATGGAGGAGTTCTTCACTGAGATCGGGATGCCGACGAACCTTGCGGGGCTGGGCATCGGTACACTCACCAAGGGTGTGATCGAGGGAATCGCGAGTGCCGCCACGGCGGGTGACACCATCGCCCTCGGCGATTTTCACCCGCTCAGACGCGCCGATGTCATCGCAATTTACGAGGCGGCGAATCATTGAGGAAATGAGAAAAGGACTGCACTGCAGATCGATGCGGGCAGTCCTTTTCATTTTGGGAGGTACAGGCGATATTCTCGCGATAACCCAAAAGAAATAACCGCCCAGCTTTTGACAGAGTGAGCGGTTTGAAAAAATAAACCCAAAACTACGGAAAGATGCCGTCATAGGACGTTTCTTCCTATGCCAATTATATCAAAAGCACCCTATTTTGACAAGGGTGCTTTTTACATACGCAGAAAATACCGTCCTGCATATACAACAACAATACAGAAGAGTACAAAAAGATACTCACGCAGCGAACCAACGGTGAAGAGACGGATGCCGACCTTCTGCGTGGGATAGAGCAGCGGCACCTTGCCGCAGACGGCATCCTCCGCGATGTGCAGGAGTGCACCGCCGAAGATCCATGCGAGGACGGCGAAGAATGCCGCGTCGTAGAAAAAATACTGCCGCGCCTGCATCAGCCCGCCGATGAGCGCGATGTAGAGCATCGGCCAGTGCGACCAGCCGCGATGGCGGCTGCGCCATGTACGCCATCCGATGCTCTGGGGTGAGCCCTCAATCTTGTCCGGCAGAACGGCACCGACCGCAGCTGCCGCCGTGAGCATCGGATCGGTGGTGACGGCGTAGGCGATGGTGGCGGTGAGGGAGATGTGACTCGTCCACTTCACCTTATGCTTCTCCGACTTGCTCCCGCGCCTCGGCGATCACGTCCGCGAGCGTGGTTCTCTCCATCGCACGCTCCATGGCGGACTGGATGGCGGCAAGGCGGCTGTCGAGCACGTTGTGGATGTTCCGCCCGACGGGGCACGCGGGGTTCGGGTTCTCATGAAAGCTGAACAGTGCATCGCCGCTGATGGACTCCACCGCGCGGAAGATATCCGCGAGCGTGATCTCCGCGCGGGGGCGTGCGATGTGCGCCCCGCCCTCGCGCCCGCGTGCGACGGTGATGAGTCCCGCGCGCCGCAGCTGACCGAGGATGCGTCGGATGACGACGGGATGTGCGCCAATGCTCGCGGCAAGACTCTCGCTCGTGGCGGGTGCCTCGTCTCCATAGAGATCGACGCAGATGAGGATGTGGACGGCGATGGTGAAGCGGCTTGAGATCTGCATATTGTACCCTCCGTTGTTCTGTATGTCTATCATACAATGAACCGTGGGAAAATGCAAGTGCTACGCAAACTCCTCGGCGCGGCGCAGCTGCTGCTGCGCGTCGAGGAGAAGTTTGTAGTGGATGGCACGCCCCTCGCATACGAGCCGCTGCACGGTGGGCAGCTGCCAGAGGGTGCGGATGACCGTACCGCTGCGCAGGGCGAGGTCGGTGGTGTTTCCGCTGCCCGCGAGGAGCGGCTTGTAGGCAATGTTGATGTAGCCGAGCCTGCCGTGGCGTTTGGGGATGCGGCGCACGACAACGGGGGCGAGGACACAGCCGTGCAGGATGGGCAGGATGATGTTGCGCCGCCGCGCGAGCCTGCGTGACGCATTCTGTCGGATGAGGCGCAGCTCCTTGTCCTCGCGCTCGGCGAGACAGGAGAGGACGTACTCGGTCGTTGCCGAGAGTGTCAGATACGCGCCTGTGACGGTATGAATGACGGTGGCATTCCTGCCCTTTTCGCCAGATACGGGGACGAGTGCGAGAATGTCTGCCGCAGCGGGCAGTTTCTGCATGAGCATTTCTCGTTTCGTGGAGTTCATATCGGTTCTCCTTTCCTATGGGCGGATGCCGCCCCTCCTGCCTGCCGCCGGCGCAGCGCACAGGCACGATCAATGAAAAACAATCACCTGTTCCTTTCTGAATGATATTATATAGAAAATTTGTTCGTGTGTAAAGATTTTTTTGAAAAGGATTCCCTCTTTTTTTCTTCGCGGCAAGTATCCATGTGTAAGCCGCTTACGGAGACGAACAGAGAAAGGAGTTGAACCACCATGGCACGCAAAGATGCAACGAGCAAGGTGACGCTCAAAGTCATCACGGGGGTTGGTGCGGACGGCAAGACGATCTACAAGAACCGTACGATCGGCGGAATCGCGCCCACGCTCACGGATGCCGATGCACTGACGGTCGGACGCGGGTTCGGCGCACTGCAGAAGCACGGGCTGAGCCTCGTGACGCGCACGGACACGGCTGTCCTTGAGGACTGAGGACGCATGACTACCGAGGAAAGGAGGAATGAACGATGTCGACGAAGAAACAGCTGCGCATGACGATGAAGATGTCCAGCGGCAAGGAGATGACGGTGAGCCTGATGGACCCGAAGGACGGTCTGACGAAGGCGGAGGTCGCAACCTGCCTGCAGAACGTCATCGACAAGAAGGCGATTGTCGCGGGCGAGGCATACCCTGTCTCGGTCAAGGACATTGCCATCCAGACGGTGGACACCGAGAAGCTCGCCTGAGGGCGATTCCTCCGCTTGCGGGGGAATAGGAAAGAGCTGCTGCATGAAGCTTGCGGCAGCTCTTTTTGTGTGCGCGGGCGGGGGTTGCATATCTCGTCCAAATTTGATACACTTGGCGTGACGCGGTTGTAGCTCAGTAGGATAGAGCATCTGCCTCCTAAGCAGAGGGTCGCGCGTTCGACTCGCGCCAATCGCACCATTTCTTTTGACGTAAAGACTTCTCTGTGCGGGAAGTCTTTTCTGGTATTTACGGGATCAATGATTCTTGAAAGGAGTGGGACGGATGAAACAGACCATGTTTGCAGGACTTACGGCGGCACTTGTCCTGTGCGGTGCACTGCCGCAGGGAGCAACTGCAGCAGGTGCGGTGACGACAGTGGTGGAGATGCACGGACTTTCCGAGGTGCATACGAAGACTGCAGAGCCGCCTGTGGAGGATGTGTCTGAGGAGGCAGAGCTGCGTCTTTTCCCCCTTTTGCGCGTGGAGGACGATTCGACGGACTTCATTTTATCAGCGATTCCTATAGAAAAACAGCTGCCACATGAATTTTCCTTCATGTGACAGCTGTTTTTTCTGGTTAGTCTTTCCCGAATCCGAACAGGGATTTGAGCCTGCCGGTAATACCGGAGGAAGAACCTTCCGTTATGAAATTGTCGTCATCAGGTATATCATCATATAGGTCAGAATCCATTAATTCGCGCGGGGGAGCATCGCTCCGGCTCTCAGTATCGTCGTCGCCGAGGTCGAATCCTGCGCCGTAGTTCGGCGAGAATCCGGTGATGATGGGGATGCCGCAGTTCGGGCAGGCGTTTGCGGAGGAGGGAACGAATTTGCTGCATTTCGGACAGAACATGATGGCCTCGCTTTCTATTTACTCACTTTTATCCGCTCTGAGAAGCCGTACCGTGCCGATCAGCGACAGCGCGGCACAGAGCAGCCGGAGAGCGATGAAGGCAGTATCGCCCCGCGTGCGTACGGATTCTCAGGTTCCTGTGCGGCGCAGACAGCACCGAGCGGATCCGGACCATAGGCGTTGTCGCCGTCCGTGCCCTTTTTGAAGAGGATGTAGAGCATGAACCCGAGACTGACGAGGGGGATGAGCGCGAGCAGGACAAAGTAGCCCGACAGTCCGATGTCATGCAGGCGGCGGATCATGAGGATATAGCTTGCGACTGTGATGGGGAAACTGAGCAGTGTAAAGAAGCCAAAGAGCCCCTCGACGACCGTCTCATCGGGATACATCGGCACATCGCTCGTGACCAGCACAGCCATCACCATAAGGGCGTAGAGCACCATGCCTATGCCCGTGAGCGCGAGGAGGCGTATGATGAAGCGTTTGCGGTTCAGTCGTCCCTGCCATCGAAAAAAATTCTCCTTGATGCCGCTGTCGATCTGGTGGATTTGATTCTCCTTCTATTCTACTATAAAAACGTCCTTATTGTAGCACAGGAAGCGGAGATTGGCAAAAAACAATTCCTCATAAAATGGACAGAGCACCGTCTGCGGAAACGGTGCTCTGTCCATTTATCAAATAAAGTGTGGTATGGGGGCCGATTTATGCCGCTCCCTCCTCGTTCTCGGCGGAGACGGTGTTGCGTCCCTTTTCCTTCGAGAGGTAGAGGGCGCGATCGGCGCGTTCCATAAGGGAGCGGAGGCGATCGTTTTTGCCGTGCCATGTGGAGATGCCGAAGCTGAGGGTGACGCCGTCAAGACTGTGTTCGAGGATTTCGCGCAGATGCTCGCAGAATGCGACCATCGCCTCGAGGTCGTAGTGCAGAGCGAGCAGGATGAACTCGTCACCGCCGTAGCGGATGAAGAGGTGGCGGCGGTCGATCTCCTCGTGGATGGTATCGGCAATCTGCTTGAGGATCTGGTCGCCCGCGAGGTGTCCCTTCGTGTCGTTGACGGTTTTGAAGTGATCCACGTCAAAGATGGCGAACGAGAACTTGAATCCTCGTTCGTAGGCGAGCGCGGAGAACTTGGCAAAGCCGTCGCCGAGTTGATGGCGGTTGTAGCAACCGGTGAGGAAGTCGCGCTGTGCTTCGTTCTGTGAGATCTCGAGCTCACGCACGAGTTCTTCGTTCTGGTCGGCGAGGGCGGCGTCTTTGAGCATTTGCTCACGGATGGTGTGGAAGATGAACGGAACGGCGGCGTAGATGGAGAAGATGGTCGTCGAGAGCATGACGGAGATCAGATGATACTCCCAGTGCAGTGCGTCAATGCCGCCAAAGAGGAGAATCGCAAACACGGCGAATGTGCCGTAGCGACAGCTGGGATGGTGTTTCCAACTCGAGCGCACGAGTGCGTAGAGGAGCATGAGGCAGCCGCCGAGGAGGATCAGATGATAGAGGTAGATCATTTTCATGAAGCCATCCAGTCCCAGCACCTCGGTGATGCCGGCGATGACAAAGAGGATGGCAAAGATGATTGCGGTGCTCTTGACCCGCCCGATGTAGCGCGGAGAAACGATCTCCTGTGTGATCTTTGCGCAGAAGATGGGCATGAGGTAGAACATGACGAGGTGGAGCTCCCACCAGATGTTCGCCATGCCATACATGCGCGGGAAGAAGGACGAGCTGCCTGTCGTCCACAGGATGAAGGTCGCGAGATACCCGATGAGGTAGAGCTGGGTGCGGCGGCGGCGGGCGTGTGCCCCGCGCCACGCGAGATCCATGATGAGGAAGGCGATGAGGGCAAACGCGACCGAGAGGCTCGAGATGTAGATCGCGTCCGCAAGGCTGATGTTCCGCAGGAACAGGCGCGAGGAGCCGATCGTGAGATAGTCGATGCTGCCGAGCCAGTTCGGATAGCCGGAGTGGAGCATGATGGTGAGCCGCTTGCCTGCAGGGCTCTGGTCGAGGTGGATGTAGTGGAACGCGCGCCCGCGCGAGCCGGTGGGGCTGTCCCAGTCGCCGTGCATATAGACGAGCTCATCGTCCAGATAGACATACGCACTCTGGTTCGTCGTGGCAAAGAGGATGTGTTCGTTGAAAAAGCGTGCCGAAATCGGGATGCGAAACGAGAGGCAGACGGTACTTGTGTCCGCAGACATGGGCGGCGGTGCGGGGTAGTCATACTCCTGCCAGTCGAAATTACCCGCACGAAATCCGATGATGTCATTGTACGTGGGACTCCCCTTCATGACGGCGTACTCCGCATGGATGTAAGGATCGAGCGGTGTCGCGAGCAGGCGCCAAGCGAGCAGTGACGCGCCGATGAGGAGCGATACGCAGAGCAGGGTGAGTACGTTCTCCCGCAGAAAAGCCAAAAATTTACCCATGATCAACACCCCCTTGGATCGAGGAGTGGGAAGGTTGTTTCACTGATACTTTCATTTATTATATCATACCTATTCCATATAGAACAATAGTAAAATGAAAAAGAATACGATTATTGTCGATGATTAAGGAAGCACTGATAAATTCAGCGCCGCCATCTTGACGCATCTTTTTTGCCCG
>NZ_DBHIVL010000026.1:0-30697 GCF_057271695.1 Centipeda sp. (in: firmicutes) | reverse complement strand
GTGCGGGCAAAAAAGATGCGTCAAGATGATGGTGCTGAATTTATCAGTGCTTCCTCAGATCATATTCTTTTTATACGCGTCGTAGAGCTCCTTGAGCTCCTCCATCTTCGCATACATCTCAAGCTGCAGCGCAGATGCAGTCGGATAGTCGCCCTCATTGAGTGCCTTGATGAGCAGCGTAAAGAGAGCCTTGTCATCAATCGTGTCCTTCGCGAGATAGATGCGCAGATCGTGGATCTTGTTCCACATATAGGCATCCTGATCCGTCAGGAAATCACTCTTGATCTCCGTCATGCGGCGCACAATCGTGCGGTTCTCGGGGATGATGCGGCTGATGAGCTCAATCTTCCAGCGCAGAAGTGCTCCCGTGCGGAACGAGTCGATGATCTGCGGGCGAAGTGTATTCGCCTGTGTGAGCACCGCCACCTTCTCGGGATAGAGATCAAAGCCGAGCATATTCTCCCAAACCGTCGCGGGCGGCTTGCCGAAGCGCGCGTCGCGCTCGTCCGCCGTGTAGTGCTCGAATACGTCCTCCTCGCTCCGATAGGCGCGGTCTTTCTCAAGATAGCCTGCCGATTCCCCGGGCTGCTTCGAGAGCTCCGCGAGCAGCTCATCCGCCGTGCGTCCCGCCGAATACTTGATACCGTCGAGAATCGCGAGGTACGAAGCGGCGATAACGAGGTAGGTGTTCGAGTAGGGATTGGTCGCACGCAGCTCAAAGCGTGTGGCAAGCGGATTTTTGAGGTCGCGGATGAGGCTGACAAGCACCGTACGGTTGCGCGACGGGATTGCAGGCGATGCCCCGAACGAGGTGACGACGCAGACCGGTGCCTCAAAGCCCGGCTTCAGACGGTTGAATGCGTCGTTTGTCGCGGAGACAAACGGATTGATCGCCTCATAGTTTTTGAGCAGCCCCATGAGTGCGCCATAGCCGACCGCATTCATATAGTGTGCATTCTGATCGTCCGCAGCGAAGAGGCTGTGACGCTTGCCGTCCTTCGTGATTGCCGCGAGACTCAGATGCGTGTGCTCACCGTTGCCCGCAAGCCCGATGAGTGGCTTCGCCTTAAAGTTGACCTCGAGTCCGTAGAGTCGGAAGATCTCGCGGACAAAGGTACGGACGAAGAGTTCGTTATCCGCCGCCTGCACGGCACTATCATACTGCCAGTCGATCTCGATCTGCTCGCAGACATGCGTCATGCGCCCGCTCTCGTTGATCTGCGCCTTGAGTCCCCCGACCTCCTTGTGCCCCATCTCCATGTGGAAGCCGTATTTGTCGAGCTGGATAATGCAGTCCTCAAGCGCCGTACGCACAGCACCGTGCGTGCGCTCCCAGTACTGCTCATTCATCACCTGCGAGGCAGACATCTCCTCGATGGATGCGTTGTCATCGAGCGGCGTTTTGACCCAGAACTCGAGCTCCGTCGCCGACGTGAAGGCGATGTCCACGATATCCGCACCGTTCAGAGAGGGCGCAGCAGAGATCTCGGGGTTCCGATGGAAGAAGTCGAGGAGTTCCGCCTTCACATAGGCGAGCGTATCCACGAGCACCGCACGCGAATCGACACGCTTTTCCTCGTGAATGATAAATGAGGGAATCCGCAGCGTCCCGATGGGCAGCCCCGTCTCCTCGTCAGAACTCTCGGGGTCATAGTCCACAAACCAGTTGACTGCGGGATCAATCGGCAGATCCACCTTTGCGTTGTTGATCGTCGCAATCTTCGGCAGAACAACGGAGGAGCCGTCCGTCTGTACGGCAGTTCCGTTGTAGAATTTTTCAATGTCCTCAATGAAAATCCGCACGGGAATCTTCTCGTCCGTATCGTTGCCCGCCATGTCGATGCCGACAAGCGAGACAAAGCGCACCTCGGGATGCGCCTTGAGCTGGCGGATGACCTCTTCGCGCGGCGTGTTGGCGGGAATCTTATAGAGGAGCTCGTTCATCTTTGCGTACCACCCTTTTCCAAAAGAAAGCCATGCGGCATAAACTCACGCGCTCATCTTACCATTTTTCGGAGGTCGTTGTAAAGATATTGAGAAGAAGTATTCATTTCCTTAATTTCATACGCATTGACGGTGATTCCATATACACATAAAGGAAACGCTGATAAAATTATCAGTGCTTCCCTTATGTTCGATTCCATGCGCAGAGCCGCCGCTCTGTCCAGTCGAGCAGGATAAAGAGCAGCAGCCCCATCGCGCTGAGAACGACGATGCCCGCGTACATATCAAGGTAGTTTACGCGCAGCCATGCGTCCATGATGTAGTATCCGATACCGTACTGCGTGCCGAAGGTCTCCGTGAAAAAGAGAACGGAGATCGCCGTCGCCATCGCCACGCGGACCGCTGTGATAAACTTCGGCAGTGAGGCGGGCACGATGATGTGCCGCACGATCTGCGCGAACGATGCGCCGAGAACGTGCAGCGGCGCATAGGTCTGTGCCGGAATTGCCGCCACGGCATCGCGCACGGCGACGACAACCTGAAAGACGATGATGAGGAACACGAGCAGCAGCTTGCTCCGCTCCCCCACACCAAAGAGCAGCATGACCACGGGTAGCAGGGCGATCTTCGGCACGGGATAGGTCAGATAGAGGATGGGGGCAAGCAGACGGTTCACGCGCGGGAAGTATCCCATCAGCACACCAATCGGATAGCCCACGGCAACGGCAGCAAACAGGCCTAACACAATGCGCATAAGACTGTAGCCCGCATGAACGGCAATCGTGTCAGGAAATTTCTGCACGAGACGCAGGAGGACCTGCACAGGCGAAGGAATCACAGGCCTCTGGAGGAAGTATGCCATCCCCGCCCAGAGTGCGAGGCAGAGACAGATGCCGAACGCGAACATCCGCAGCGAGATCTTACCCATCACACACCGCCCCCCGCAATCTTTGCACGCAGTTCCTGCCCCATCGCAAAGAACTCCGGCGAAGAGCGATGCGCAAGGTCGCCCGCAAAGGGGTTATCGATGATCTCTGCAACGCGCCCCGGAGCTCCCGTCATGACGGCAATCCGCCCTGCAAGGGTCAGTGCCTCCTCCACATAGTGCGTCACGAGCATGGTAGTGACGGCATACTTCTTCCAGAGTGAGAGAAAGACCTCCTGCATCGACTCACGCGTAATCGTATCCAGCGCGGAGAAGGGCTCATCCATCAGCAGGAGATCGGGCGCAAGCAGAAAGACGCGCGCAAGCCCTACGCGCTGCTGCTGTCCGCCCGAGAGTTCACGCGGATAGCGTGCGAGGAGTTCAGTCAACCCGAGATCGGCGACAATCTCATCGAATGTGTTCATCTGCTGCGCATTCCATTCCCCCTTGATCTGCACGCCGAGCAGAATGTTTTCGCGGACGGTCTTCCACGCGAGCAGACCGTAGTTCTGCGGCAGAAAACCGATGCGCAGTGTACGCGGATCGATGGGCGCGCCCTCACTCGTCACCGTGCCCGCCGTTGGACGGATCAGCCCCGCCCCGACGCGCAGCAGCGTCGATTTCCCGCAGCCCGATGCACCGATGAGCGCGAGCACCGTCCCACGCTTCAGGCATAGTGACGTATCTGCAAGCGCGTGAACGGTATCCTCCCCCGTTCCGTAGTCCACGGACACCCCCGAAAAGCACAGCAAGCAATCGCCCCCATCACAGAAAATATATTCATTGGAACAGTTTAACACAAAATCCCTGTTCCGACAAAAAATAGGCATAACATCTCATCCGTTTCTATTCCAATCCCTTATTTTATGGTATACTTCTTTATATTCTATTCGGTAAACGCAGGAGGGACTCATTGTGCGGATCGTAATTGCGGGGGCTGGACGGCTGGGCTACAGCATCGCGGCACTGCTCTCGGAGGAGGGCATGGATGTCGTTGTGGTAGACGGCGAGGAGAGCCAGCTTGAGGCAGCAAAGACTACGCTGGACGTATTGACGATCGAGGCGAACATCACTAGCCCGCTCACGATGAATGACCCCGACATCAAGAGCGCGGACATCCTCATTGCGGTGACGGAAAGCGACGAGGTGAATATTGTCGCCTGTGTGCTCGCGAAGAAGCACGGCGTCAAGCATACGATTGCGCGCATTCGCGACATGAATTTCACGGTGGAGGCAGGACGCTATCTCAAGGAGAACTTCGATATCGACCTCGTGCTGAATCCCGAACTCATCACAGCAAACGAAATCAATCGCATTCTCATGACCCCTGCCGCACTCAACGTGGAGGATTTCGCACAGGGCAAGGTGCGTCTTTTCGAGACGCGCATCCGCCGCCGCTCTGCCATCGCACGCAAGCCGCTCAAGGAGCTGCGTCTCCCGCAGGGGGTGCTCGCGGGTCTCATCTTCCGCGACCACCGCATGATTATTCCACACGGCGACGATATGTTTCTCCCGGGGGACAATGCCTACTTTATCGGACTGCCCGAGCGCATTGAGGAGTTCAGTCACAGCCTCGTACCGAGCGACACGCACAAGCTGACGCGTGCCGCCATCATCGGCGCAGGACGGACAGGACGCGCACTCGCTCTGATGCTCGAGCGGCAGGGCGTGCAGGTAAAGGTGATCGACCGCAGCCGCGAACGCTGCGAACTGCTCGCAGAGAAGCTGACGGCAGGCCTTGCAATCTGCGGCGACGGCACGGACATCGACCTCCTGACGGAGGAGGGCGTCGCCGAGGCGGATGTCATCGTCTGCCTCACGGAGGACGACAAGCTGAACCTGATGCTCGCACTCCTTGCACGCCATCTTTCAAACAACAGAATCAAGACGGTCGTACGTGTCGATCGCAACGAGTACATCGACCTCATGGAGAAGGTCGGCGTCAACATCGCACTCTCGGCACGTTTGCTCTCGGCAAGCGAGGTGCTTGCCTATGCGCGCGGCGGCGACGTGACGCGCGTGACACTCCTCGAGGGCGCGCGTGCGGAGGCACTTGAGGTCATTGTCGGCACGGGCGCGCCTGTGGTCGGAAAAAAACTGATGAATGCGAATCTCCCGCGTGAATGTCTTGTCTGCGCCTATGTTCGGGACGAGGAGGCGGCAATCCCGAACGGTATGACGGAGCTGCTGCCGGGCGACCGCGTCATTCTCTTTGTACTCAAGAGCTTCGCGAAGAAGGCTCTCGCCTATTTTGGAGACGACTGATGCGTTTTGATCTGTTCTGGGTACTCATGGGGCGCACGGCATATGTCTTTGCGCCACTCTACCTCATCCCATTCGCATACGGCTTTGCACTCGGCGATCCGCTCGCGGGCTCGTTCCTCGCGCTCGGCGTGCTGACTGCGATCCTCGGCATGGTGTTCGGCAATATGGGGCGCAGCCATATGCGCCAGCTGTCCGTCGAGGAGGGTACGCGTTTCCTCCTCAGTGTCTGGTTTTTTCTCGCCGTGCTCGGTATGCTGCCGTTTCATATGGCAGAACTTCAGCTCTCGCCTGCGGACACATTCTTTGAGTGCATCTCCGCACTCACAACGACGGGGATGACGGCACTCGGCGAATCGCTCCCTCCCACCCTCCTGCTCTGGCGGGGACTGATGAGCTGGTTCGGCGGACTGCTCTTTATCGTGATTCTCGTGACGGTACTGCCCGTCGTCAGCGGCTGTTTCGGCGTCGATTTCACGGTGCGGCAGGAACGGTTATTCAGCCCGCTCTGGAATCGCATGACGCGCCCCATGCGCGAGATGACTCTGATCTACATTGCGATTACATGCCTTGCCGTCATCATCTACCTCGCAGCGGGGGATGAAATCTTTCCTGCGCTCATTCTGGCGCTCTTTACAATCTCCTCGGGGGCGGGTCCTGTGACGGGAGGTCTCTCCCCAACCCCACCGCTCATGCTCGGTGCGGGGCTCGTCGCCCTGCTCTCGGCACTGCCGCTGCTCACACTCTGGCAGATGCTGCACCGCAGGTCAGGGACAGGACTCGCACGTCATATGGAGCTGCGTTCTTTTTTTGTACTTTTTCTCTGTGCGGGTGCATTGCTGTCCATTCTACCCATCCTGCACGGCGCACAGACCGCTGCGGACGCGCTCAGCTACGGTTTTTTCTATGCAATCTCCTTTCTCTCGACAAACGGGCTCATGTTACAGGAGGAAATCCCGTTCCATAACGGCGCAGAGCTGCTGCTCATCCTGCTCGCTGTCATCGGTGGCTGTATGGGCTCGACAGCAGGCGGCTTTCGCATCTCGCGCGTACTCGTCCTCGTCTCTCTCGCGTGGACGGAGCTGCTGCGGACGCTGCATCCGCGCATGGTATTTGCCGTGCGGCAGGGCGACGGGATCGTTCCCCTGCACTCTGCGGGACGCATTCTCGTCCTTGCATTCATCTCCGCCGCCGTCTTTTCCATCAGCAGTCTGCTCATCGCCCTCGCAGGTCTGAGTCCCATCGAGACGATTGCACTAACGGTCTCGTGTCTCACGACGACGGGCGGCGTAGCATCGCTCACGGAGCTGGATACGGTCGCGGCTCTCCCCATGTGGACAAAGTTCCTCTGTGCGCTGTTGATGATCCTCGGACGCATTGAGCTCTTTGCTTTCTTTCTCTTCGTCGGCTCTCTCTTTGAGGACACGGGGCACAGGTGGTAGGACGCTATGAATATCTACACCGTCAACTACATTCTCTCGCGCCTCTCGTTTGCGATGGCGGCGGTACTTGTAATCCCGCTCGTGCTTGCGGTCGCAGGCGATGAGCCGAGCCGCGAGGCGTTCACATTGTCCGTGCTCGTCAGTGCATTTCTCGGTGTCGGCTTTCGCCGCTACGGAAAGCCGGCCGAGGAGCTGACAGCACGTGAGGGTATTGCCATCACAGCATTCGGGTGGTTCACGGGGACATTTCTCGGGATGCTCCCCTATCTGCTCGGCAATTATCTCGGCTTCCTCGACGCTCTTTTTGAAAGCATCTCGGGCTTTACCGGAACGGGAGCGACGGTCTTCTCATCGCTCGGACAGCTCCCCTACAGCATTCTGTTCTGGCGGATGATGACAGCGTGGATCGGCGGCCTCGGGATTATCGTCATCTTCATCGCACTCCTGCCGCAGTCGGGTGCAAGTACAATCTATATGTATAACGCCGAAGGCGCGGGGCCGACAATGGATCGCGTCATGCCCCGGCTGCGCGATATGACGATGGCACTCTTCAAGATTTACCTTGTATTTACAGCAATGACAACCCTCATCTTCATGCTTTGCGGTGTGGACTTCAGCATCGCCATTACGCATGCGATGTCGACGATTGGAACATGCGGTTTTTCGACATACGATGACAGCACGATGCACTTTCATAGTCTTGCGTTTGAGCTATGGACGGCACTGTTCATGTTCCTCGCAGGCGGAAGTTTCTCACTCTACTACCGCGCGTGGGTCAAGGGTCCGTTTGTCATTCTCCGCAATACAGAGTTTCGTGCCTATCTCGGTATGATCCTCACTGCCATGCTTCTCATCGCGCTGAAGCTCATCATCGAGATGGGGATGGATTTCACGGCAGCGGTGCGCTTTGCCATCTTTCAGGTGACCTCTCTCTCGACGACAGGCTTTGTCTCGGCGGACTTCGAGACGTGGCCGACGTTCTCAAAGCTGCTCCTGATGCTGCTCATGACGATCGGCGGCTGTGCAGGTTCGACCGCAAGCGGCATCAAGGTCGCGCGTATCATTCTGCTCGTACGCAATGCACGCGCCGTCATCCTGCAAAAGCTGAACCCGCACCGCGTTGTCGACATCTCACTCGGCGGTGCGCATGTGGACGGTGCAATGCTCCTGCGTGTGGGGACGTTCTTCTTCCTCTACTTCGCAATTATTTTCGTGACAGCGTTCCTCCTAACAATGGGTGGACTGCTCCCGTTCGATGCGGTCGCCGTCGCCATCACAACGCTCGGCAACATCGGCCCCGCATTCGGCATTGTGAGCGCGACCTCCACCTATGCACCGCTCTCGGACTTCGTAAAGGCAGTTCTCTGTTTCTCCATGCTGCTCGGTCGGCTTGAGATCTTCACCCTGCTCATTCTCCTGCGCCCCTCCTTCTGGCGTAAAACGAAGCGGTGGTAATGACGCATACGAAAAACCTCTTTGAACCGTTCTTGGCTCAAAGAGGTTTTTCGTTTTCATTTTTCTATTTCCCACGCCGCAGTTCCTCAAGCCGCGCAAGTGTGTCGCGGTCGATGCGCTCGTGCAGTTCGCTGCGAGCAAGCGGCTGAATGTGAGGGTTCATGTACTCCGCCTTCATCTGCTTCTTTGCCTTCTTCACAGAGCGGCGCAGCTCGGGAGAAGTGATGCGATATGCCCCCGCACCGAGGATGACGCTCTGCTCCGCGCCGTCGGAGGTGACGACATGCACCTCGCGCCCCGCACGCACCGCCGTATACGCAAGACGCTCGATGCAGCTGTCCGCCGTCTCACCCGCTCCTGTGTATATGACCTTCATGCGATCGGTGATTTGCTGCTCATGCTCCTCATCCTCGGTGAAGAAGGCATCGAATACGACGGTCATCTCGTAGTTCTCGAACGCGCCGTACTCCGTGAGGATATGCACGAGGACATCACGCGCCTCGTCGAGATTGCCACGCAGACGCATGAGTTCCGGCCATGCGTTGATGACGTTGTAGCCGTCGACGAGATAGTACTCGCACTCCCGCTGTCTAGCCATGCCGCACCGCAGCCTTCGCCGTGCGCTGACGTAGTGCCTCATACATGAGGATCGCACCCGCGACCGAGGCGTTGAGTGAGTTGATCTTGCCGTGCATCGGCAGACGCACGGTAAAGTCGCAGAGGTCACGCGTGAGACGGCTCATGCCGCGCCCCTCGCTGCCAATGACAAGCACGAGCGCACCCGTGAGGTTTGCACGGTCATAGGTCTCCTCCCCCGCCATGTCCGCCCCCGCAATCCAAAAGCCCTGCTCCTTGAGCGCACGCATGGTCTGCGCGACGTTGCCGATACGGGCAACGGGGACGTACTCGAGTGCACCCGCCGAGACACGCGCCACCGTCTCCGTCAGGGGAACACTGTGACGGCGCGGCAGGAGGATGCCGTGCACCCCCGCTGCGTCCGCCGTGCGGAGCAGTGCACCGAGATTCTGCGGATCCTCGATGCCGTCCAAGAGGAGCAGCAGCGGCTCCTCACCACGCTCCCGCGCCGCTGCAATAATCTCCTCGACGGCGACATAGGCGACGGGCGCGACATAGGCGATTGCGCCCTGATGGCGCACCCCCTCGGGCACGACGGCATCCAGCTTTGCCCGACCCACGGTATCTACGGTAATGCCATGCTCACGCGCAAGATCGCGCAGCTCATGCACGGCTCCGCCATGCAGACCGTCCGCGAGCAGAATGCGGTTGATACCGCGCCCCGCCTTGATTGCCTCGACAATCGCATGACGGCCGGCAAGAATATGCGTGGGCTGCTCCGCCGTGCGCGTCTCTGCAATTTTCTCGCCGTGCTTCTCGGCGTGTTTTTCACCGCGTTTTTCTGTCCGCCTGTCCGTGCGCTCTGCCTTTGCTCTCATTGCGTTCCCCTCTCGCCGTTCCGCTGTTCGACATCAAACACGCGGAACAAATCGTTCCAGCCACGGCTCCTCCGCGACAAGGAGGTCGCGCATACGGAGCATCATCTCCTTGATCTCCCACTGTGCACCGGGAGTTAGAACACGCTTCTCATACACATCCATAAAGGAGCGCAGGTTGAGCGTCGTGACGAAGTTCGTGCACGCACCACCCGGCAGGACGAATCGCGCATCCTGCTTTGTTACACCAAGCACAAGCAATTCATCATACGCCGACTGAACTTCGCGCATACAAGCCATGTATCGTGCATATGCAACATCGTTCTCCGCAACCGTCTGCGGAACGACATGACCAAAAAGTCCGTCCGCCTGCCTGCCGGACTGCTCGGAGACGTAACGCTGACTCTGCACACTCAGCGAGACACCGATGCGGTGACGGCTGTACTGTGCGAGCAGCGTGCGCGAGACATCCTTGACGGCAAAGGTCATGGAGCAGTGCTCCACCACCGAGAGATGCTTGCTCGTCATGATGCGCTCCAAGAGGCGCAGCATCTCTTCCTCCGTCTTTTCCTCGGTGAGCAGTTTGATCGGAGAGTCCGCGCTGTAGCACGTCCGCGCCGCCGTCCAGCAGGTCTTCAGATAGTTCGGTGTCTTTGAGATCAGTTTAATTTCCATGTTTTTGCTCCTGCTGATTCATCATTTCTTTTGCAATGATCTGAAATGCTGCCTCTGTGAGTTCCTCAAGACGCTCGTGCTCCTCACGAATATAGAGGCTTCCGAGCAATGCCTCAAAGCCCGTACTCGTGTGGTAGTCCGCGACGGATGCACTGCGCGGCGCATGGCTCTTCGTGTTGCGTGCGCGACGGTAGATCATCTGCTCCTCCTCCGTGAGCAGATCCGAAATGCCGCGATAGGCACGCGCCTGCCAGAGTGCAGAGACGATCTGTGCACTGAACGAATGAAGTGCCTGTACCTGCGTCTGCTCGTAGGAGAGGAGCCGCATACGCACATAGAGGTGAAAGTAGGCATCGCCTATGTATGCGAGAACAAGCGGATGTATATTCGCTGCATCTACGTCCTCATAGCGTGTGCGGATATTGCCCGCCTCATCCGGCAGGAACATCATGCGTACAAGCTGTTGGAAGCGTTCAAACTTCATGAGCCGTTACGCCCTTTTCCAGCGCACGCCTGTCGGCGTGTCCTCGAGCACGACGCCCGCCTCCTTGAGCCCATCGCGAATCTTGTCCGCGACCGCCCAGTTCTTCGCCGCACGCGCCTCCTGCCGAATCCCGATGATGAGCTCCATCAGTGCATCCGTGAGCCCATCGTCCGCTGCCGCTTCCTCCTGCTCAAAAATGCCGATGATCGCCGCCATCGCATGATACGCATCCGCCGCCCGTCCAAAGTTCACCGCATCAAATGCAGTGCCGCGCTCCACCTCCTGATGGTAGCGGTTGATCTCCTTTGCAAGCCCGAACATCTGACTGATGGCGAGTGCCGTGTTAAAGTCATCGTCCATCGCTGCGTCGAAGTCCCGCAGGAACGTCTCCGCCTGTGCAGCCAGCTCTGCCGCCGTGTCTGCTGTTCCCGCACGCTCTGAGAGTTCTGCAACAACCTCATTTGCCTTGCGCAGACGGTCGAGCGCGGTCTGCGCCTCGTGCAGACGCTCGTCGCTGAAGTCGAGCGGGCTGCGGTAATGCGTCTGGAGGATGAAGAAGCGGATGACCTCTCCCGGGAACTCCTGGAGGATGTCCTTCACCGTAAAGAAATTGTTCTTCGACTTCGACATCTTTTCATTGTCGATCGTGATGAATCCGTTGTGCAGCCAATAACGCGCAAATTTCTCATCACCATCGATGCACGGCTCTGCCTGTGCGATTTCATTTTCGTGATGCGGAAAGATGAGGTCGTTGCCGCCGCCGTGGAAGTCAAACGCATCGCCGAGATACTTCACGGACATCGCCGAGCACTCGATGTGCCAGCCGGGACGCCCCTGCCCCCACGGACTTTCCCACGAGGGTTCGCCAGGCTTCGCCGCCTTCCAGAGCGCAAAGTCCATCGGATGCGCCTTCGCCGCGTTGACCTCGACGCGCGCGCCCGCCTCCATATCGTCGAGACTGCGCCCACTGAGGCAGCCGTAGCGGTCGAACGCCTCCACGCGGTAGTAGACATCGCCTACATCCGTCGCATACGCATAGCCGCGTGCAATCAGCTGCTCGATCATGCGCTGTATGTCCGCCATCGTCTCGGAGACGCGTGGAAACACGTCGGCGCGTCGTACGTTCAGCGCGTCCATCGCCTTGAAGTACGCGGCGATATAGCGGTCGGAAATGTCCTTCCACGTTATGCCCTCGCGATTCGCAGCATTTATAATCTTATCGTCCACATCCGTGAAATTCTGGATGTAACGCACCGCGAAGCCCTTGCGTGCAAGATAGCGGCGAATGACGTCCCATGTGACGAAGGGACGCGCATTGCCGATATGCGGGTCATTGTACGGTGTCACGCCGCAGCAGTAAATGCTGACCTCGCCCGCACGCAGCGGATGGAACTCTTCCTTTTTTCGCGTCATTGTATTGTAAACGGTAAGCATACGAACTCCCCCTACTGCGGAAACACTGATAAATTCAGCCACGCCATCTTGACGCATCTTTTTTGCCCGCACTTTGTCGACAAATCCTCCACATAGCCCTTGCTATGCGTCCGGTTTGTCTCCTTGTTCGGACGAAAAATCTACGCCAATCTGACGGACTTCATTTTATCAGCGATCCCCTGCTTCTTTTCCAATTCGGAAAGGCGCTCCTTCAGCGCCTCGATCTCCTGCCGCATCTGCTCGATCATCTCCGCCTCGGGATCGGGCAGCATATCGTGATCGAGATCAACGTCCAGCTCGCGTGCGAGCTCCTCTGCGCTCTCCTCACATTCGAGCGAAAGCTCCCGCGCCCGCAGAAAATCCGTCTCCGTGCGGACACGCTGTCCGTGCATCATGACAATCCGCCCCGGGATGCCGACCACGGTCGCATGGGCAGGGACAGGTTTCAGCACGACAGACCCCGCGCCGATCTTTGCATGGTCGCCCACCGTGAATGAGCCAAGCACCTTCGCTCCCGAGGCAACGACGACATTGCTGCCGAGTGTCGGATGGCGTTTGCCCTTCTCCTTGCCCGTGCCACCGAGCGTCACCCCCTGATAGAGCGTGACATTGCGCCCCAGCTCCGCCGTCTCACCGATGACAATGCCTGTGCCGTGGTCGATGAAGAGTCCCTCGCCGATCTTTGCGCCGGGGTGAATCTCGATGCCCGTCAAGAACCGTCCGAAGTTCGAGATCAGACGCGGGATGAGCACCCAGCCGCGCACATAGAGTGCGTGTGCGATGCGGTGCAGCCAGATCGCATGCAGACCGCCGTAACAGAGCAGCACCTCAATCGTACTCCGCGCCGCAGGGTCGCGCTCAAAGATAACGCGGATATCACGTCTCAACCTCGCGAACATAACAGCTTCCTCTCCATCGTACACAGACAACAAAAGAAATGCGCCCGCGCCTCTTCAGAGACGCCGACGCGCAGATCGCCTTTGATTTCTGCTTTATTTTACCAAAAAAACACCCGCTTGACAAATTTTATCTGCGGGTGTTTCAAACACGGAACGAATTAGGGAAGCACTGATAAATTCAGCCGCGCCATCTTGACGCATCTTTTTTGCCCGCTCAACGCTCGCAAATCCTCCACATAGTTTTGGCTATGCGTCCGGTTTGCTGCCTCAATCGGACAGAAAAATCTGTGCCAATCTGAGGGTCTATTTTATCAGCGATTCCTCAGATGCCCTCTTCGTTGCGGCCGTGATGCGGCTGACCGCCGACAATCTGCATGGCGCGCATGGCCTCGGTCAAGACCTCCACCTCGTATTGGAGCTCCATCCCCTCGGCACGCTGGAGAACGCTCGCTTTGTGCGTGGATACATAGCGCGGCGGGAGGTTGTTCAGCGCAATCATCATCATATCCGTACGGCAGCGGTCGCACATACAGATCTCGGGATACTGCGGCGCAAGGCGGTTCAGCATATGCGCGACGGCATCCTCCATATAGTTCTTAAACGGCAGATGTTGCATGACAACGCTCCTTTCCGATGTACGATTCACCCCAAACGCACGGTGTAGATCGTCCCCTTGTAGGTCTTTGCCCCAAGGCTCTTCTCCGAGGCGACGGTATACTCGATCGTGTTCGGCGACTTCTTGCGGATGTAGACACCGACGGTATCGTCATCGCTCACGTCATCCGCATCGATCATGCAGCGCACCATGCGTACCTCAGCCGCCTTCATAGCACCTTTCAGCGCACGCGGCTCCTGGGTGTAGTAAAGCTCGAACTCATCTTCGTCCGCGTAGGTGAAGTACGTCCACACGCCGTAGTCGACGCGCGCATCGATGTCCACCTTGAAGCAGCCGCGCTCGTTCAGACTGCCGAGGAAGTACGGGAAGAGAAGTTCGTCATGCTCATCCACGTTCTTGTTGATGATCTTGACATCCTTGCCTCCCTTGCGGCAGCGCAGGAGTCCGAACGCGACGCCCGTCTTGCCCGTACGCAAACGGTCGAAACCATCGTGCAGGACTTTCGCCTCTTTTTCTCCGTCCTCCATGCCGAGCGGCAGATAGAGGAGGAACGGCGCATCCTTGCTCTGCGCGGGTGCCTTCGCGGCAGCGGCATCCGCCTTCTTTCCGCCCGCAGCATCCGATTTCTCCGGTGCAGCGGACTTCACCGTATGCAGGGCATTGATCTGACGTGCAATGTACTCATCGAAGAGCTTGCGAACCATCGGTGCCTTGCACGAGTTGCCTGCAAGGAAGATGTGGATCTGGCGCACATCACGCCCCTTGAATGCCGTCGCCATCGCCTGAAAGAAGTTCTCGACACCGCGCCGAATGCGATCCTCAAGCGTACGCTCGAGCTTTTTCACATCAATGTGCAAACGGATCTCTGCGCGGTTGCCCGCCTTCCCCGTCTTTTCCGACGAGAAGAGCGTGATCTTCGTATCGAAGCCGTCCCCCGCCGCGAACTCCTCATAGCCCGCACCGCGCTCCCAGAAGGGACGCAGGCGCTCAGCGAGAATCTTGTTGTTCAGATGAGACGCAGCATCGCGCGTCTCGCGCACAAGAGCCTCGGCTCCCGCAAAGGTCTCGCTCTCGGGCGGCAGAGCAAACGTGATCTTATGCTGGCGCATCTCCGCGAGGTTGTCCTTGAACACCTCGTAGGCAAGGAGCTCGAGGATGTTCTCGCCGCCGAGATACATATCGCTGCCAAAGCCGAACTGCTCAATGACAAACTTGCGCCGCCCGTTCTCGGGTACGTATTCCACACCAAAGTCAAAGTCCGTCGTGCCGCCGCCAAAATCGAACACGCCGTACGCGACCTCCTCGCCGATGCGCTTCGGCTCAAGCCCGTACGCCTCGAGCGCACTGATCGCATATGCTGCCGGCTCATTCGCTCCGTCGTACACGCGAAAGCGGCGCATCATCTCCGCATCGTCGAGCAGTGCCTTCGGCAGAGTCTTTCGAAGCCCCCGTTCAAAACTCATACGGATGTGCTCCCGTACGCTCTTCTCGTAACCCACGGGGAAGGACAGGATGTAGTCCAGATAGATGTTGCGGTGCATATTGTTGATGTAAAGACCGAGATAGTAGGCATAGATCTCGATCGGGTCGAACCCGCCCGCATCGAGCGGCTGCGTCTCCGCATACGGCTTGACCTCCTGGATGTAGCCGCGCCGATCCTTCAGGATCGGGGAGTTCGCCGTGTCGCGCGTCCAGCGTTTGAGCTCGCTGAACACGGAGTAGTACACGGCAATGCCCTCTGTGGACTGCCGCTCGAAAATCGCATCCGCCGCCTGATGCGATGCTGTGACCTGCGACCACTCCGTCAGCGGCCGTCCCTCACGCGCACGATAGAGCTGCTTGAACTTCTCAATGTCAATCAGCTCAATCGCCGTCGGGTTCTCGTAGTCCTGCAGTGTCGGCTCGTTCTCGTAGTTCCCCTTGCCGATGCGCAGAAGTCGCGCCTCGCGGTCACGGCAGACAACGACCGTACTGCGCGTACCGAAGTCGATCGCACAGGTGCCGTTCATGATGACATCCATCTGCGGCGGACGCGCCACGAGGAAATCCGTCGGCGGCAGACGCAGACAGACGCTGTCCTCACGCCCCTCCTCCGTCATCTCCTCATAGAGATCCCAGTGCCCGAGGCTCATGTCCGTCAGCAGACGCTCCGCATACGGCTGAATGTTTGCGCGTACATGGTCGACATAGAGCAGTTCTTTCTTAAATAGCTCGATGGAGAAATCAAGCGCAACCGATCCTGTATTGATCGCTGTCTCGATCACGCTCTGGATATCAAAGGTCAGCCCGAAGATCGTCTCCTTGAACCGTCCCGCCACAACATCCTCGGCAAAGCGGTCATGGTCGAAGATCAGCTGATCCTCCTCGATGCGGATATAAGAACGTATCTTCGGATACTCCGCAACGAGCCGCCGCAGACGCCCCTCCTGCTCATGCGAGATATCCTCTGCATTGAACTCATCCGCGATCCACTTCAGAAAGCTCTGTGCTCCGCTTTTCTCCGTCGCCAGCGAGAACATATACTTTTTATTGACAATGGATGCCGTCTCATCCTTGAGCTCCGCAATATCCCTTCCGATCTGCTTCCCGAATTGAAGCGAGCTCTCGTAAAAAAACTGCCGAAAGGCATTTTTCTTCAAATGTAAGCTGCGCATAAGCACCGGACGCACCGCTGCCTGCACCTCTTTTCGCGCCATTCATTCATCTCCTAACGCAATCGCAATAATTCCTTTAATAAGTATTCTTCACAGTCTATCAAAATCCTTTTTCAATCAAACGAAAAAGTCCTGCGGAAAATCCACAGGACAAAATTGCAAATGGTGCGCTCGGCGGGAGTCGAACCCACGCTTTCAGCTCCGGAGGCTAACGTCCTATCCACTGGACTACGAGCGCGCAACACTATTCCACTGTACCTCACAAATAAATACACTAAAATACGGCTTTTGTCAATAGTTTTTTAGAAATTGACAAAAGGCGCAGCTGCCTCTAAGATGATGGAATACGAATGGGAGGCGATGCTATGCGCGTGAAGATGTGCGGGATGCGGACGATTGCGGCGGCGTGTGCGGCAGAGGAGGCGGGTGCGGACTACATCGGTTTTATCTTTGCGGAAAAGAGCAGACGCTATGTGACGCCCGAAACGGCGCGTGCGATTGCGCGTGCGCTGCATCGCGTGAGAACGGTCGGGGTCTTTGTGGACGCGCCGATGGATGAGGTGAATCAAATTGCTGCGTTTGTCGGGCTGGACTATGTGCAGCTGCATGGGCATGAGCCGGCGGAGATGGCGAAGGAATCGCAGTATCCTGTGATCAAGGCATATCGCTACGGGGATGATTTCGATGCGGATGCGGCGAGTGCGTACCCTGCCGAGATGATTCTTGTCGACAGCTATGTGCAGGGAGCAGCGGGCGGCACGGGGACGGCGTTCCACTGGCAGGACGCGGCGCGGGAGATCGCACGCGTGACGAAGCCCGTGCTGATTGCGGGCGGCATCACGGCGGAGAATGTCGGCGAAGCCGCAACGATCTTTCAGCCGTTCGGTGTGGATGTGTCGGGCGGGCTTGAGAAGGACGGAGAGAAGTCCGAGGAGAAAATCCGCACATTTATGGCGACGGTACAAAATGCTTCGTTTGGGAGTATTGCTCGGCATCAGCGCATTTGACAAATCCGCTGTCCTCCACTAGAATGGGGAATACGTCGCATGACGCAAAGATTATAGAAGCCCGAAGGAGGTGCAGTGTGCGCGATATATTAGCCGAAATTGTCGAAAAAAAGCGCGCCATCGTAGCGGAGGCAAAGAAACGCCGCCCGCTCGATGAGCTGAAAGAAAATCTCCCATGCGGTACGTTCCGCATGGCGGAGCACTTCCGATGGCGAGGCTGGGGTCTCATAGCAGAGTGCAAATTGCAATCGCCCGCAAAGGGACGGCTGACGACAACACACAGCGTTTTGGAGCTTGCCGATCTCTACACGGCGGCGGGTGCGGCTGTGCTCTCCGTGCACACCGATCCGCATTTTCTGGGGAGCAACGAGGACTTTGCTGCGGTACGTGCGCGTGTGGATACGCCGCTCCTGCGCAAGGACTTCATCATTGACCCGTATCAGGTCTACGAGGCACGCGCCCTTGGCGCGGATGCGGTTCTCCTCATTGTGCGCATCCTGACACCCGAGCAGCTGAAGGAGCTGCTCTACCTCACATGGAGTCTCGGCATGGATGCCCTCGTAGAGGTGCATGACCGTGCTGACCTTGAGATTGCACAGCAGACACCTGCAGAGTTCATCGGGATCAACAACCGTAATCTCGTGACGTTCGAGACGAGCATTCAGACGACGCTCGACCTCCTGCCGTATGCAGATATGAACCGCACGATAATCAGCGAGAGCGGTATTTTCACCGGTGAGGATGCGATGCGTGTGCACAGAGCGGGCTGCAAGGGCGTGCTTGTAGGCGAGGGACTGGTACGATCTGCCGATATCGGCGCATTTGCGAGAGAATTGACAAACATAAAGGAGCAATGATATATGGGTAAGAAGGGAAGATTTGGCGACTACGGCGGGCAGTATGTGCCCGAAATTGCAATGCCCGCGCTGAACGAACTTGAGGCGGCATATCTGAAATACCGTACGGATGAGGATTTCCTCACGGAGTTTCGCAGCTATCTGCGCGACTATGCGGGGCGTCCGACGAACCTCTACTTTGCCGAGCGGCTGACGAAGCACTACGGCAAAGCAAATATCTATTTGAAACGTGAAGACCTCCTTCATACGGGTGCACACAAGATCAACAACGCACTCGGACAGGCTCTCCTCGCACAGCGCATGGGCAAGAAGCGCATCGTCGCGGAGACGGGTGCAGGGCAACACGGTGTCGCGACGGCGACGGTCGCTGCACTCTTCGGCATGGAGTGCCACATCTTCATGGGTGCGGTCGACGTCGAACGTCAGCGGCTCAACGTGTTCCGTATGCGCCTCCTCGGGGCGACGGTCATCCCCGTCTCAAGCGGCACGGGTACGCTCAAAGATGCGACGAGTGAGGCGATTCGTTACTGGGCGACGAACATCACGGACACCTACTACGTCATTGGCTCTGCGGTTGGACCGCATCCGTATCCCGAGATGGTGCGCGACTTCCAGAAGGTCATCGGCGAGGAGATCCGTGCACAGGCGAAGGATACGTTTGGCGGCAAGCCCGACTACCTCGTCGCGTGCATCGGCGGCGGCAGCAACGCCATCGGCACGTTCTACGATTTCCGTAACGATGCGGATGTCAAGAAGTTCTGCGTCGAGGGCGGCGGACGCGGTGATGCGGACGGCGACAACGCCAAGACCCTCAGCGGCGCGGGCACGCCCGGCATCCTGCACGGTGCATACAGCTATCTCCTTCAGGATCAAGACGGACAGGTTGTCGAGGCGTACAGCATCTCGGCAGGTCTGGACTACCCGGGTGTCGGCCCTGAGCACTCCTATTTCAAGGACAAGGGCATCGTCACCTACGTTTCCGTAACAGACGCGGAAGCACTTGCGGCATTTCAGCGTCTCTCACGCATCGAGGGCATCATCCCCGCGCTCGAGAGTTCGCACGCACTCGCGTATCTGGAGAAACTCATGCCCGAGACGAAGGCCGGCGAAAATGTCGTCGTCTGCCTCTCGGGGCGCGGCGATAAGGACGTGCAGATGGTCGCAAAGGAACTGGGGGAGGATATCGCATGAGCACGCGTCTGGATGAAAAACTCGCAAAACTGCGCGCAGAAGGTCGCACAGGACTTTATATCTACGTCACAGCGGGCTGCCCGAGTGCAGAGGCGACCGTGGACATCGTGCGTCGTGCCGAGGAGGCGGGCGCGGATGTGATTGAGCTGGGGCTTCCCTTCTCCGACCCGATGGCAGATGGTCCTGTCATTCAGGAGGCGAGCGTCATCGCCCTCCGGAACGGCATGACGATGACGAAGGCACTCGAAGTCGTCAAGGAGATTCGGAAATACTCTGAGATTCCGCTCATCGGTATGGGCTACATCAATATGGTTCATCACTACGGCTTTGAGAAGTTCGTCACGGATTTCAAGGCAGCGGGCATGGACGGCGTGATCTTCCCCGACGTACCGCACGAGGAGTCCGCTGATATGCGCCGCATCTGCGCCGCGCACGACTTCACGCTCACGGAGTTCATCACGCCGGGCACGACTGAGGAACGCATGGAGGAGACCTGCAGGGACGCGCGCGGCTTTATCTACTGTATCTCGAACTACGGTGTCACGGGGGTCAAGGAGATTGACTACTCCATCATCGGCGGCGTGTGCAAGGCGGCGCGCCGCTATACGGACGTACCGCTCGCGATCGGCTTCGGCATCGGCACACCCGAGGCGGCGGCGCGTGCCGCCAAGCAGGCGGACGGCGTCATCGTCGGCAGTGCCGTCGTCAAAAAGATCATCGACGGCGATATCGACGTCGGTATTCAGCTGATTACTGATATGCGCAAAGCACTTGACGCATAACGAAACGAAAAAGCTCACCCGATACAAACAAACGGGTGAGCTTTTATACTTGTATTGAAAGGATTGGAACGATGAAATACTTACTCGACTCCGCAAACCTCGCAGAGATTCGCGAGCTCTCCGAATACCTCCCCATCGCCGGCGTAACAAGCAATCCGACCATTGTAAAAGCAGAAGGTGCAGTCCCCTTCTTCGCCCATATGCGTGAAATTCGCTCCATCATAGGAGCACTGCGTCCTCTGCATATACAGGTGACAGCACAGTACTATGACGGCATGATGCGTGATGCGGAAGCCATATTCCGCAACGTGGATGAGAAGGTCTATGTCAAAGTTCCTGTGGACTTCGCGGGTGTGAAGGTCATCAAGGCACTCAAACGCCAAGGTGTAAACGTGACAGCGACCGCAATCTATGGCATGGATCAGGCTTTCATCGCACTTGAGGCGGGTGCGGACTGCATTGCTCCCTACTACAACCGCATGGAAACCCTCGGCGTTGATGCCGCGAATGTCATCGGCAACATTGCGGGCATTATCAATCACTACGGCTACGAGGCCGAAATTCTTGCCGCGAGCTTCAAGCAGCCCGCCCAGATCGACCGCGCCATCCTTGCGGGTGCGCACTCCGTCACCGCAGCACCGAACGTCCTGCGCGAAATCTTTACGAAGAAAACCGTCAGCGATGCCGTTCGGACATTCGCTGACGACTGGGCAGGACTATATGCCGGCAAAACACTTGCAGAACTTGCGGATTGACATACTCACACCGCTCTTTGTTCCCCGTTCCTAACAAGGGACTGTTGCACGAAGAAAACAGCGTGCCGCAGTCCCTATTTTTCTTCCTCCTCCTCTGTTGCATCGACTTCCTGCGCCTCTGCCGCCCCCTCATGAACAGCGGAGACCGGTGCAAAGTAGCGGCGGATGCTCACGACCTCATCGCCGATAAAGAGTACGACGGGAGATTCGCGCAGCATGACGAGCTCCAAAAGCCGCGCCTGTTCGGCAGGATTTTTCTCCCGCATCGTCGCAGGATCGGCGGCTGCACGCGTGAGCGTGATCGCCTTCTGCTCGGTGGCAATATAGTCGACGGTCTTGCTCACAATGACAGCGAGTGGGTCATAGACGCGGTTCGACAGCTCCGTCGGCGGCGCATTTTTCTCGAAGCGGACACGCAGCTCCTGCATATCCTGTTCCAGATCCATAAGGCGCGCATATGTGATCGGGAGAGCCGTCTCGCCCTCCTTCGCATCCGTGAGGATCTGATGATAGCGTGTCCAGTTGCGGTCAAGCTCGGCAATCTGCTTTTGATATGTGCCCCACCACGGCATAAAGAGATCCTGGTCGCGCATAATGGCAGCGCGAGCCTCGAAGGTCAGCGGCTCGGGTGCACGCTCCGCAGTTCGAAGATGGAAGACAACGCCGCCAAGCCCAATCAGCAACGTAACAAAGACCAAGAAAATACGACGCGGCAGATAGCGGAATAGGATGATGAGCAGCAACAGGACAAGAACGCCCAAAACATAAATCAGCATAGACTCCTCCTATGTTAAGGAAGCACTGATAAATTCAGCCGAGCCATCTTGACGCATCTTTTTTGCCCGCACTGTGCCCCCGATCCTCCACATAGCTTTTGCTATGCGTCCGGTTTGCCTCCTTGTTCGGACGAAAAATCTACGCCAATCTGAGGGTCTATTTTATCAGCGATTCCTTAAGCTCCCGCACGCTCCTGAAGTGCCGCCCGATTCAGTATGTGAATACGTCCGCGTGAGGTCTTCACCAGCCCCTCCTGACTGAAGTCGCGGATGAGGCGGCTCACAACCTCACGTGCCGTGCCGAGATACTGCGCGATCTCCTCGTGGGTCAGACGGATCTCATCCCCCTCCGTGCGTGCGGACTCCGTGAGCAGGAATTTCGCAAGCCGCCGGTCCGCCGAGGTGAAGAGCATCTGCTGTACCTTCCACAGCAGCTCCGAAAGGCGCACAACCATACGCTCATACACAGCGGCACGCACCTCTACATTCGCATCGAGAATATTGCGTACAACCTCCGTGTCGGAGATAAAAAGCTCTGTATTCTTTGATGCCACGATTGCAATGTCACAGGAAATTGTTCCGAGAGCTGCGGTGCTTGGCAGAAATGAGTGATCACCGTCACGCAGGAAATACAGGGTAAACTCGCGCCCCTCCTCCGAGAGGATGTAGACACGCAGAGAGCCGGAGATGATATGAAGTATTCCCACCTGCGCAAGCGGCCCACGGTAAACGGATGTCCCTTTTTCATAGCGCATAAAACGCGTATGTGACAACAAAGCATCGCACTGTTCAGGGGTCAGTGGACTCCACAGGTCAAATTGCTCAATATAATCCCGAAAATGACAGCCGTCCGAACGATATGCCGCCATAACCATCCCTCCTTTCTCTCCGTTTGTCCCCTTTTATCGTTGGCGCAGATATCTTACTGCCGCAAGCCCTGCCACAGCTCCCTCGTATACTGCCTTGGCAACCTGCAAAAGTCCGCCCGTGCAGTCCCCTGCGGCATAGATGCCGGGGACGTTGGTCTCCATCTGAACTCCCACGGTGACCTTGCCGTCGTCGAGCAGTACGCCGAGCTTCCGTGCCAACTCCGAGCCGCTGGGCGTTCCAACCGCCAAAAAGACGCCATCGACATCCATCTGCGATTCATCGGCAAAGACGATCCGCTGTACGCGGCGATCGCCCTCGATTCGTGCAATCTTTCCCGTGTGTACCACAACATCGTCCGGAAACACGGCGGAGATCTCCGCACCATGCGTCAACATTGAAACTTGCGCTGCGTGCGGCCGCAGGATCTCCGCCTCGTGCAGCGCATAATCCCCCGCACCGATGACGGCAGCCCTTTTCCCACGATAGAAAAAGGCATCGCAGATCGCACAGGAGCTGACCCCGCGTCCCGCGAACTCCTTGAGTCCCGGAACAGATATGGTTCTGCGCGGTGCACCTGCCGCCAGAATGACCGCATCGCCCGCATACTTTTTCCGTACACCCTCGATTCCAAAGCCGCCGTCGGTCGGCACAACCGCCATCACCTCGTCCGTCTCAAACACAACGCCAAGGCGTTTTGCCCCTGCAATTCCGCGCCGCTCGAGCTCCGCCCCCGTGATGGGTTCATCAAAACCGTAGTAGTTTTCGACGAGCTCGGCATCGGCAAGACCGCCCCCGCCCTTGGAAATGACCCTCACATCGGCGCCCCCGCGCCGCGCATAAAGCGCAGCGGAGACACCCGCAGGACCGGAACCGATGATAATGACGTGCATAGATACTCCTACAAGTGATACGAAAAAAGAGGCGCACACAAGACGCCCCTTTCTCTGTCAGCGGAGAGCGTACTCAACGATGGTTAAAGAGCAGGCTCACCGAACGATGGCTTTGGATGCGCACAATCACATCTGCAAGAGACTGTGCAAGAGAGAGTGTGACGAGTTTATCGGACTGCTTCTCAGGAGGCAGCGGGATGGAGTCAGTAATGACAAGCTGGTCGATCACGGAGGCGTTGATTCGCTCGATCGCAGGGTCGCTGAGAATGGCGTGTGAGCACGCCGCAAGCACACGCTTTGCCCCGCGTTCCTTAAGTGCCTTTGCCCCCTCGCAGAGCGAGCCTGCCGTATCAACGATGTCATCGATGAGAAGTGCGGTGCGCCCCTCTACCTCACCGATGAGGTTCATGACCTCCGCACAGCCCGGGGAGGGACGGCGTTTCTCAATGATCGCAATCGGTGCATGGAGGAAGTCCGCCATGATACGCGCGCGTGTGACACCGCCGAGATCCGGCGAAACGACGACCAGATCCTCGATCTCCTGCTCACGGAAATAGCTCGCAAGCACGGGTGCGGCACCGAGATGATCCACAGGGATATCGAAGAACCCCTGAATCTGCCCCGCGTGGAGATCGACCGTGACAACGCGGGTCACGCCCGCCGTCGTCATGAGGTTTGCGACGAGTTTTGCCGAGATCGGCTCACGCCCGCGTGTCTTACGATCCTGACGCGCGTAGGCATAGTACGGAACGACTGCCGTAATGCTGTGCGCAGACGCACGCTTGCATGCGTCCGTGAGAATCAGCAGCTCCATGAGGTTGTCATTCACGGGAAAGCTGGTCGACTGGATGATGAAAATATCCTTCCCTCGAATGCTCTCCTCGATCATCACCTGGATCTCACCGTTGTTGAACTGTCCGACGAAAGTCTCGCAGAGCGGGATGCCGATACGGTCTGCGATATCCTTCGCAAGCTGCGGATTCGCATTCCCTGTCAGGATGCACACATTGTCGGTCGGAAAACTCATCTCTCTGTTCCTCCTAAAAACCAGATGCGTCACGAACAATAAATAGAATACACAAATCTATTTATAGTATAACACGCACGGTTTATTTTTGGAAGAGCGTCTGCCGCCTTTTTCACCTTCTTCAGACACCTGTACGCAGAGTCATTTTCGTTTGTCCGTCCAGCCCTCGATCTCCTTCTGGCGTGCGCGTGCTACGGAGAGCGTGCCGGCGGGAACGTCACGCGTGATCGTCGAGCCCGCAGCAACATACGCGCCCTCGCCCACCGTAACGGGTGCGACGAGGTTCGAGTTGCAGCCGACAAAGGCGTTGTCCTCGATGACCGTGCGGAACTTCTGCTTGCCGTCGTAGTTGACCGTGATCGTACCGCAGCCCATGTTGACGTGCGCACCGAGGTCGCAGTCCCCGATGTAGGAGAGATGCGGCAGCTTCGAGCCCGCACCGATGTTCGAGTTCTTCACCTCGACAAAATTGCCCATCTTCACGCCCGCACCGATGTGGCTGTCGGGGCGGATGTGGTTGAACTGCCCAAGCTCCGCTCCGTTCTCGACCTCGGCGTCGTGCGCGTAAACATAGTGTGCCTTGACATTGTCGCCGACAACCATATTCTGGAAGCGGACATTCGGACCAATGACGCAGTCCTCTCCGATGACCGTGACCCCCTCGAGGAAGGTAAAGGGATAGATGACCGTGTCCATGCCGACGCGCACCTCGGCATCAATAAACGTCGTATGCGGATCGATAATCGTCACACCGTCCGCCATCAGTTCTTCGACCTTGCGGCGGCGCAGAATGCGCTCCGCCACGGCAAGCTGACTGCGCGAGTTGATGCCGAGCGTGCTCTCATAGTTATCCGCAGTGACCGCCCAGATCTTTTCCCCCGCATCGCGCAGGATGCTGAGCACATCGGGCAGGTAGTATTCGCCCTGTGCATTGTCGTTTGTCACATTCGCGAGCGCAGCAAAGAGTGCCTGCGTATCAAAGCAGTAGATGCCCGCGTTGACCTCGTGGATCTCACGCTCCTCAGGCGTCGCGTCCTTGTGCTCGACAATCTTCAGTACCTCGCCATTTTCACGGCGGATGACACGCCCGTAGCCCTTTGCGTTCGGCATGATTGCCGTGAGCACGGTCGCCTTTGCGCCCGCCTGCATATGCTCCTCATGGAAGCGCGCCAAAAGCTCCGCCGTCAAAAGCGGGGTATCGCCGCAGAGCACCATGATCGTCCCGTGCTCGCCCGCAAGCAGATCCTTCGTCTGCAGAACGGCATGCCCCGTCCCCAGCTGTTCGCGCTGCTCCACATACTCTACACTGTCACCGATGCTCTCGCGCACCACGTCGCCGCCAAAGCCCGTGACCACGATATTGCGCCGTGCACCTGCCGCGTCTGCTGCGTCAATGACGTGCTGCAGCATGAATTTTCCTGCCGCACGGTGCAGGACTTTTGGCAGCTTTGACTTCATGCGCGTCCCCTTACCCGCTGCCAGGATAACCGTTATAAAATCCAACATTATGCTCCTCCCGTTCTCCGGAAGCACCTACTCGGTGTCTTCCTGACTCTTTTTCCCCTTGCGTCTCACCAAGGTGGTACCTGTCTTTTTTTCCTGCTCCTCAATGGCGTAAAGCAGGGTCTTCTCCGAATTTTCCATGTGTCGCGCACCGACCTTGCGTGCATGGCGCGCGTCGCCCGATCCGATCGCATCCACGATCGCACGATGTTCCTCAAGGGTTGCCTTGAGTCGCCCCGGGTACGACATCGAAATCGTACGGAACCGCGTGAGCTGCTCGCGCAGATTCCCGATGATCGCAAGCAGCCGCTCGTTGCGCGCTGCCTGATACAGAAGCTCATGGAACTCGATATCCGTGCGCACAATACGCTCCATATCGTGCTCCTCGATGGCGCGTCCAATGCCGACGAGGAGTCGCTCCAAACGCTCCTGCTCCTCATCGGTGATCCGCTCCGCCGCAAGTTCACAGGCAAGTGCTTCGAGTGCAGCGCGAATCTCAAAGATCTCATTGATGTCGCGGATGGATACGCTTGCTACATACGCACCGCGCCGCGGCACAGTGACGACATAGCCCTCCTGCTCGAGCTTGCGTATCGCCTCACGCACGGGCGTACGGCTGACGAGCAGTTCGTCCGCGAGATCGTTCTCCTTGAGCCATTCGCCGGGCTTTAAGATCCCGCTGCGAATCGCATCACGCAGCACCTCACAGACAATTTCACGAAGCGGCTGGTAGCTGTTGACAACAACCGGCGATAATTTTCCCTGCATGATGACTCCCTCTGTCTATTCCCCGTATTTTTCAGCGGTACACGTCAGGTGTACCGCTGCATCCGTCTCAAGGCGGAACGCCTCGGCCGCCTCCGCAGCCGCACGTTCCTCTGCAAAGAGTCCGAACACGGTCGGTCCGCTGCCCGACATCATCGCACAGAGCGCACCGTGTGCACGCATCCGCGCACGATAGTCGGCAATCACGGGATGTGCCGTCTCGGTCACAGGCTCAAGCACATTGCAGACAAGCTCTGCGCAGCGCGTTCGATCGCCGCGTTCGAGTGCCTCCAAAAATGCCGCATTGTCCGGATGAAATCCGAGCGGATGCGCGTCGTAACTGCGGTACGCCCATGGTGTCGACACAGCGACGGGCGGCTTTGCGAGCACGACATGAGTCGCAGGAAAATCCGGAAGTGTCTGCATGACCTCACCGCGCCCCGTCGCAAACACCGTGCCGCCCATCAGGGCAAATGGGATGTCCGAGCCAAGCTGCGCACCGAGCGTGCAGAGCCGGTCGTCGGAGAGCCCGAGTGCATAGAGCTCGTTCATGCCGCGCAGCGCAGCCGCCGCATCGGCACTCCCTCCCGCAAGCCCTGCAGCAACAGGGATGCGCTTCGTGATCGCTATGTGAACCCCGCCGCGCAGACCGCACTCCCTCATAACGAGAGCCGCCGCACGATGGGCGAGGTTGCGCTCATCCGCCTCCAGCCTGGGAAGATCCACGGTCAGCGTGATTCCCTCCTCCTGCCGCGTGAACGTAAGCGTATCTGCGAGTGCGAGGGACTGCATGACCGTCGCAATCTCGTGATACCCGTCATCCCGAAGTCCCAGAATATCGAGCGTCAGATTGATCTTCGCCCGTCCGAGAATCGTTACCATAGGAAGCCTCCATTGCTCCGAAGAAAATTGATTCGTGCCGCATCGCATATCATCAGTCTTTCCTTCTATTTCCAGATTAACAGGATTTTTAATTATATTCAATAGGTTTTTCTATTATTTTTCAAAAAATTGCGGTGGGATCAATGTCAATCGCAACATCGTCGCGCAGATGCAGTCCGCGTGTACGCAAGAAGTTCTGTACGACCGCAAGCGCGTCTGTCTTGATGAGCACGATAAAACGATACGCGCCGCGCTCCCGCTCGATCAGTGCGGGCGAGGGTCCGATCACCGTGCAGCCCGTCGTTCCTGTAAACGCCGTCTGCGCTGCAGCGACGAACTCGTTTGCTGCATTCCACGCGCGTGCACGCTGCGGATCTCGAAAGAGCAGCTTCACGAGACGGCTGTACGGCGGATAGAAGAGCTCGCGGCGGAGTACAAGCTCCTGCGCCGCAAACGCTTCATAGTCCTGCCGCAGCGCAGCGCGCACGGCATAGTGCTCAGGGTTGTAGGTCTGTACGATGACCGCACCGCGTGCGCCGTGCCGCCCTGCGCGTCCCGCCGTCTGCGTGATGAGCATGAAGCAGCGTTCCGCCGCGCGGAAATCCGGCAGGTTGAGGCTCGCGTCCGCACTGATGATGCCGACCGACTGCACGCCCGGCAGATCATGCCCCTTTGCCACCATCTGCGTGCCAAGCAGAATATCGAAGTTGCGCCGCCGAAACTGCGTCAGGATCTCCGTGTGCGCCAGCTTACGTCCCGTCGTATCGCGATCCATGCGCACCAACCGTGCGGTGGGGAGGATCTGCTCCATCTCCTCCTCGAGCTTTTCCGTGCCCGAGCCGAAATATTTGATGTAGCGGCTGCCGCATTTCGGACAGGTATCGGGCACGGGGGCACGCAGATCGCAGTGGTGACAGACGAGCGCACCGTTCGCATGATAGACGAGCGGCAGTGAGCACTCCTGACAGGTAATGACGGCTCCGCAGGAGCGGCACATGATAAAGGTCGCGTAGCCGCGTCGGTTCAACATGATGATTGCCTGCTCGCCGCGCGCAATTGTCTCCGTGAGGAGGTCGCGCAGTGCGGGTGAGATGATCGTGCGCCGCCCGCGCCGCAGCTCCTCGCGCATATCGACGGCACGCACCTCGGGCAACGGCTGACTGCCGATGCGCTCGGACATCGAGAGGAGCGTCAGCTCCCCCGCTCGTGCCCGCGCGTAGGACTCAAGCGAGGGGGTCGCGCTGCCAAGCACGAGGATCGCCCCGTGCCGCCGCGCGAGGATCTCTGCGACCACACGCGCATGGTAACGCGGTGACTCGTCCTGTTTGTAGGACATATCCTGCTCCTCGTCGAGGATGATTGCACCGACATCGGCTGCCGGTGTAAAGAGTGCCGAACGCGCACCGAGGATGATGCCCGCATCTCCGCGCCGCACGCGAAAGATCGCGTCGTTGCGCTCGGCAAGCGAGAGCTGACTGTGCAGGACGACAATATCGTCTGCAAACACCTCCTGAAAAGCCGTGACAAGCTGCCCCGTCAGGGCAATCTCCGGCACAAGCACGATCACCTGACGCGCCGCCGCACGCACGGCGCGCGCCGTCTCGATGTAGACACGCGTCTTGCCGCTGCCCGTCACCCCGTGGAGCAGATAGCCACGAAACGCGCCCTCCGCAATGCCCGCGTGCAACTGCGTGACTGCCGATGTTTGCGCCTCCGTCAGCTCCTCGGCATATGCCCCCGCCGTCCCCGTACCATAGCTGGAGCGCAGCCTGCGCCGCAGGTGCTCGGTCAGATATCCCGCTGCAACGAGGTTCTTGATGGTCGCGAGCGAGATTCCTTTTTCATCGAGTTCGATACGCGTGTATGTGCCCTGCTCCCGAAAGAGGGCAAGTGTCCGCATCTGCGCCGGCTTTCGCGTAAGTCCCGCGAGCAGATCGTCCGTAATCTCCCCCGCAGTATAGAACTTCTCATACTGCGCCTTGTCGCGTTTATCCGCCTCATACTCCTTGCGCACGAGATCATAGCGCAGAAGTTTTTCCACACACAGCTCGACCTCTCCCGCAGGAAATTCCCGCCGCAGCTGCGCCATGCGCTGACTGCCGTGCTCACGCAGATGTCGATAGACGGCATGGACGCGCGCATCCGCAAGGATGGGATGCCCCTCAGCCCCATCCTCCGCCGCTGCATAGACAGAGAAAATTCTGAGACCGCTCTTGCCCGGCATAAAGAGACGCATGATCTCCGCCACCGAACAAAGATAAAAGTCCGACAGCTCCTGTGCGGCGGCAAGAAGCTCGGGGGAAAACCATGCCTCCTCATCCACCGCATCGATGATTTCCTTCAGCGCATGCTGTCCATCCCGCGCTGCATCATAGGTGCGCACACAGGTGACGAACCCCTCCTTGCGCACGCTGCCGAACGGGACGAAGACACGCCACCCTGCCGCGACCTGCGCAAGCCGCTCCGGCAGGAGATAGGTGAACTCCTGTCGGATGCTCTTGACCGGAATGTTAATATAGACATCCGCAACGGTCATATGTTCACTTTCTTCACCAAAAAAGCCGTTACACGAATGCGTTCGTGCAACAGCTCCTTTCCATCCACCACGACTACGAGACAATCGCCGCCTGATTCGCAAGGATCTCCTTGCCGGCCTGACACGCAGGGCAGATACAGGTATCTTCCCCCTGCTCCTTCGCCTGCTTTGCCGCAGCATTATACTCTTCGGCTCTCTGCGCACCGAACAGTGCGACACCGTCCGTTGACTCTGTGAAGCTGATGACCTGATCGATGGTCAGCACATCACTCTTTATTTCATCCATGAGTGTCCGAAATGCGGATTTCTCCTGCGCCGTGTCCACCGCCTCCAGAAACACCTCTGCTTTCGCCTTCAGTCCTTCGTAGACCGACGGCGCATCGGCCAGCTTCTGCACCTCATCGATCACAGCACTGCGATCCAACGCCATTCTTCATCCTCCTCAATTCTCTGATGCTCGTGTATCTGAAACAATCTATTCATTATTATAGGACAAAGGGGCACGTTTGACAACTGAAAAAATTTTTGGGCTCTATAATAAATGTTGTGGAGATACAAATTGATATTGTCAAGAACAGTTGACAAATTTCTCACAAGGGAACGACCGTTTAAGTG